>JBDTPK010000228.1:0-5129 GCA_039932735.1 Nitrospirota bacterium | reverse complement strand
CGAGCGATGCGTCCTGGAATCCGGTCCAGGCCTTTCCCGCTCAAGCCCCGTCGAGCGCAGGCCTTGGGGCTCGTGGGATGCCCTTTAGCCAGACCCTCGGGATCATGGATCGCCTGCGAGAGGAATGCCGCGTGGTGCTCGTTGCACGAAGTCACGGCCAGGTCGACCGCTTGCTGGCGCTCTTGCGTGAACACGATGTCCCGGCGATGGAATGGACGGCGGGGACTTGGACCGCATCCGGGAAAACCAAACCGCCGTTTTACGTCTTGCACGGCGATCTGTCTGGCGGATTCCTCGCCCCGGACTTACGCCTGGCCGTGTTGACGGAAGAAGAACTGTTTGCGAAGGGCGCGCGCCACAAGCAGCAAGCCAAGAGTAGAGCTGCCACCTTCCTTTCCTCATTAGAAGACCTCAACGTGGGCGACTATGTCGTCCATGTCCAACATGGCATCGCCAAATATCGAGGCCTCAAACGCCTCTCGGTTCAGGACTTCGACAGCGATTATTTGATCCTGGAATTCGCCGGCGGCGACACCCTGTACGTCCCGCTGGAGAAGCTCAACCATGTGCAGCGCTATAGCGGGGCGGACGGCCATGCGCCGCGTCTGGAACGATTAGGAGGCACGACCTGGGCCAAAACGACCGCGCGCGTGAAGCAAGACATCGAAGAGATGGCCCACGAGCTCGTGGACCTCTATGCCAACCGTGAGCTGGTGACGCGCCAGGCCTATGGATTCGACAGCACGATGTACCACGAGTTCGAAGCCGCCTTCGAATACGAAGAAACAACGGATCAACTCAAAGCGATCGAAGACATCACGCACGACATGGAATCCAACAAACCGATGGACCGCCTCGTCTGTGGCGATGTTGGATATGGAAAAACAGAGGTGGCCATGCGCGCGGCCTTCAAAGCCGTCGAGGCAAATCGTCAAGTGGCGGTGCTCGTTCCCACTACCCTGTTGGCCCACCAACATTACGATAATTTCTCGGAACGGTTCGCGCCGTTCCCCGTTCGTGTAGCCCTGCTCTCCCGCTTCCAATCGCCGAAGGAGGCTAAATCCATTCTCAAAGGTGTGGCCTCCGGCGACGTCGACGTGGTGATCGGAACACATCGGCTGATTCAGAAGGATGTCGTATTCCGCGACCTGGGACTCCTGATCATCGATGAGGAACAGTGGTTCGGCGTCAAACACAAAGAGCGTCTGAAGCAACTCCGCACCCACATCGACGTCTTAACGCTCACGGCCACTCCAATTCCACGCACCTTGCAGATGGCCATGGCAAGCGTCCGCGATCTCTCGATCATCGAGACTCCGCCAGCGGGCCGCTTGGCCATCCGCACACAAGTCGTCCGATCCAGCGACACACTCATCCGGGAAGCGATCTTGCGCGAATTAGGGCGAGGCGGACAGGTCTACTTCGTCCATAACCGGGTCGACACGATGGAAAAGACGGGAGCCTGGCTCCACCAGCTGGTGCCCGATGCACGCATCGTGATGGCGCATGGGCAGATGAACGCCAAACCGCTCGAAGCCGTGATGCTGAAGTTCTTTCGCCGGGAGGCGGATGTCCTCATCGCCTCGGCCATTATCCAATCGGGCATCGACGTACCCCATGCCAACACGATTTTCATCAATCGTGCCGATATGTTCGGCCTCGCGCAGTTGTACCAATTGCGCGGGCGGGTGGGACGAAGCGGCGATCAAGCCTACGCTTACTTCCTGGTGCCGGATGAGGGACGATTGAGCGACGATGCGGAGAAGCGGCTCACGGCCATTCAGCAATTTACCGAACTGGGCGCCGGCTTCCGCATCGCTGCGGCCGATATGGAAATCCGGGGCGCCGGCAACCTCCTCGGGAAACAACAATCGGGGCACATCGCGGCCATCGGACTCGATCTCTATATGCAGATGGTGGCACAGGCCGTCCAGCGCCTCAAGGGCCAGGTGGTGGAAGAAGAGCCGGACCCCGTACTCCGGCTCAACGTCTCCGCCTTCATTCCTGATGCCTACGTCGCCGATCCCCATCAACGCCTCTCCTGTTACAAGCGGCTCTCGTCCTGTACCCAGATTGGAGACCTCGCCCTTCTTCATGGCGAAATACAAGATCGGTATGGGCTGGCCCCGGACTCCGTCGAACGGCTCTTCGAAGTCATGCAAGTACGACTTCAGGCCAAGGCCTTGCGCCTGAGCGCGATCGAACTCAAAACTCACTCCGTCGTCGTCACGCTCGACGCCAAAAGCCGGGTCTCCAGCCAAGCCATTCATCGGGTAATGGACCGGTATAAGAAGCGGGTGTGCTTCCTGTCTCCGTTGTCCTTCGAACTCCAGATGCCGCGTCAAGACTGGCCGTCCATCTTTCAAGAACTCACCGCAACCTTGCAAAGCCTGGGAGGCTGTGATACCAAGACCACAACAACCTCGTCCCCATCTCGCTGACACGATCTCAGACGCCTATGACTCGAGTGTCGAAGGAATCCGTGAACATGGTCACTGTCCGCCTCACCACGCTGCTCGTCGTTGCCATTGTCGGCACTGTCTTGTTACTCACCAGCTGTGCGCCACCGCCGGAGAAAGGCGTGGTGGCTGTCGTCAATGGTCGACAGATCACGCAAGCCGACTTCGACACCCGTTGGGGAGAACTGGCCGAGTCCACCAAAGTGCGATACCAAAAGGAGGGGGGGAAGCGTCTCTTCCTCGACGAACTCATCACCCGAGAACTGCTCATGCAGGAAGCGCGCAAGTTAGGGCTCGACCAGAGCGATGCCATCCGCGATCGAGCGCAGCGCTACTGGGAACAACTGATTCTTGACGAGCTCCTCAAGGACCGGATCAAAGCCAAGGTCGAACTCACAAACGAGGAATTGAGCGCATTCTTCGAACAGCATGCCAACGAACTCCTCCCTCCATTGAAGGTGCGAGTGTCGCTGATGCTGCTACCCAATATTTCAGCGGCGAGAGATCTTGAATACCAGGTCAACCACGGAGGGAGCTTCGCCAAGTATGCGCAGCGCTATTCCATCGACGACAAAACAAAAGCGAACGGGGGGGATCTCGGCCCCTATCGCAAAGAATTGGTCGTCCCCGAAGTCAACGCGGTCATTCATACCCTCAAGACCGGGATGATCAGTGCGCCGATCAAGACGGACGCCGGCTATTACCTCGTCATGATTACGTCCCTCGACAAGGAAATTATCGAAGCTGACCTGGCCGTCAGGGAACGCCTCCGCCAAGACCTGCTCAACGAGAAGCGCCGAAAAAGTTTTGACGGCGTGATCGCCGACATTCGCGCGAAGGCGATCATACGCCTTGCCGACGCCTCCCGCTATGTCACCGACGACGTCGGCACACGCTGAGTCGTCGTGAGCAGAAATTTCCCCTCGCGCAGACTCTTCAAGTCCTGTGCAATTCGTGTACAATCCGTCGAGCTCTCGACGACCGACTGACCTTCTCTGCACATGGCGATCCCTTTATCCGTGATCACAATTCGTCCCTTCATCACGATGGCACTAGACTGGCTGAGACACATGGTTTTTTTCGCGTTCGGGCTCATCGCGCCGGCGTCACTTCTTTCAGCCGCGCAGGTGGAAGATGGGATCGTCGCGATCGTGAACTCGGACCTCATCATGCTGTCAGAGATCCAACGGGAACTCGTCCCAGAGCGGGAACGGATTCAGAAAGAGTATCGGGGCGACGCCCTCACGCGTCGTCTCAAGACGGCGGAGTACAGGGCGCTGACCGCCATGATCGAGCGCAAGTTGCAACTCCAAGAAGCCAAGGTGCGAGGCATTACGGTCACCGACCAGGAAATCAGGCAAGCGATTCGGCAGATGAAGCAACAGGGGGAAGCGGTCGACGAGACCAACCAGGCAGACATGAAAAGTGCCCGAGAACAGCTCCTGCTGTTCCGAATCATCGACCGAGATGTGCGAAGTGCGGTGATGGTCGCAGACTCCAACATAAAACGGTACTTCCTGGAACACCGCGATCGATTTGCACTCTCGGAGGAATACACGCTCAGCCAGATTTTTATCAAGTCCCGCTCACCGGACGATACGACCGCCGCGAAAGAGAAGGTCAGTGAGGTGATGGTGCGGCTCAAACAGGGAGAATCCTTCGAGGATTTAGCGCTGCGCTTTTCCGACGGCCTGAACGCCTCACATGGAGGACGGCTGGGCTTAGTGCGTCAGGGAGAGCTCTTGCCGGAGATCGAGCGTACCGTCGCCACTCTGGTGCCCGGCGGCATCTCGGAAGTGATCGAGACCTCGGAAGGCTTTCACATCATGCGCTTGGAGGACAAGACACCCAAGCAATTCCGTCCATATGAGCAAGTCCGCCAGGAAATCCAGGGACTCGTCTTTCAGCAGAAAAGCGAAGACGCCTTCCAATCCTGGCTGATGAATCTCAAGAATAAGGCCTACATCGAGATTAAGTTTGAATCCGCTCTTTCAGGACCGCCCACAACCGCTCCCGTCCCTCGCCCGTTACCGACGAGTAAGGAATAACCGAGGTATCCTCGACCAATCCAAGCCCTTCCTGTAACCGACGAAGCGCACCGATACGCTCACTCATTTTCAACTTGTCCACCTTCGTGGCCACCACGATGGGTGGCCGTCCGACGGACAGAAGCCATGCGATCGTCTCCCGGTCCTGTTCGCTCAGCACTCGGCTTTCGACCAACACCACCACCACGCGTAGCTGTTCACTTCCGTCGAGATACTGTTCAATCAATGGGGCCCACTGAGCCCGCAACGTTTTCGACACCTTCGCGTAGCCATACCCTGGTAAATCCACCACCACGAAACGCGCCAACCCAGGATCGTCGCTGGTGATCTGAAAGAGGTTCACCAAACGGGTTTTCCCCGGCGTGCGGCTGACCTTGGCCAATCCCTTGCGCTGCAAGAGGGAGTTGATGAGAGAAGATTTCCCGACGTTCGATCGCCCGATGAAGGCGACTTCAGGAAATTCACCTTTCAGAAACTGTTCTGGGCCCGCACAACTTCTGATAAACTCTGCCGTAAGGATTCTCATGCGCTCCCCAATCACTCACCGATCACACATCCCAATTATTAGTACACAGTCCCTCTTGGTGTCTGTGATACGCAGCCTCTAATGCGGAAGTCAACC
>JBDTPK010000227.1:0-5158 GCA_039932735.1 Nitrospirota bacterium | reverse complement strand
CCGACGGCTACGCTCCCCATTTTGCGATCATCAACCGTGCGGGCCGGCGCGTCAGCGGTGATGCCGTCACCTGTTCCCCCAATGCGAGCTGCTGCTGATGCGTGATGACGCTGAGTCACGCAGGCTATCTCGCTAGTCGATTCCGAAACGGGGCTCGGCATGATGAAAGAAATCCTATGGCGCTGACCCTGCTGGGACAACAGAACCCTCTCGCCTCTCCAACGGAGCAATTGAAGATACTGGGAGAGACCACGAGTTGCCCCCCTTTCGAGACACAACTCGAGCCCATCGGCCTGCTTCCCCTTCGCGCCACGGGAATCACGGTCTTTCAAATCAATGTCGGCAAGCTCTGCAATCAGACCTGCAGACATTGTCACGTCGATGCGGGGCCGGATCCAAGTGCAACGGGTAAATGATGGCGCAGTGGCTGAGTCTGCTGACTAGGGACACTCACTGAATGTCTTCGATACCTATTGTCTCAGAAGACAGCTGAAGATCTCTGACAACGTCATGAGCACGTGTGGCTGGATGTTCCCAAAGGTGTAGAGATTCGAGACGGGCTGAATTCTTTGCGGAACGAATGGTGTACAATATTCAACGCACAGCCAAAAATTTATGTGGGGCAGGACAATCTCCAGTTGATCTGTTGTTCAATGTGGTAGATGATAATTGGTTGAACAACGATATCGGACAATGGAGGCGGATATCATGACCAAAGCGCAAGCTGCCGCGTTACGCGAAAAGTGGGCAGAGGGGGACAATCCACCTTGTCGACATCTGCACCTGGAATTGGAACATAACAACGACAACTATTTGACGGACAACTATCACTGTACTGCCTGCGGTGAATTGGTTGCCGCCAACACCCGCGACCCCTTTCAAGTCATCTGACCCCGACCAATCCATCACCTCTCGCAGGATGCTGAAAAGTCTGCCAGTGGCGTTCTCGCATCGCTCAGAGACTCAACGTACCGAAGCGTACGCCTTGCCTCTTCGCTCCCTGCGGCCTTGCTGGACAGCCTTTTTGAGCATCCTGAAAGTTGTTGATGTGTCAACGCCACGCGTAAGAACACATCAGCTAGAGGTATAACTTTCAAGCACCTTCTGGTACTCAAGGCCAAACAGAGTCCGGGGTTGTGAATTTCGATGGCGTAGCGGAAGCCCTAAGCAGTCGGCTGGCGATGCACAGAACTCTTCTGAAAACATTTCGCGACAGTGACGGCACCGATCGCCGTAGGAACGCGATCCACCGCTACAAGCTCAGCAGCAGACTCGCGAGGGAGGAGGCCACATAAGTCAACACGGCCGCGATGAGGATGCGGCGGGCCCCTGCTCATAATTTCTTTGCTGGAGCACCGGAAGCGCACGCCGGAAGCTGGCGTCCCACTCGACTGGAAGCGTGATAAGGGAAATACGCACGAGATACTCCCGGCACCTCGACCCCACGTGTCAGGCATGGCATTCGGCCTAGGCCATCGGCAAGCACATGCGTGGGATCGCCCCTTTCTCACTCACGTAAACACAATGAAGCGACCACTACCCGTGCTCTTCCCCCCTCGCTATTTGCCTAGGTAGCAGCGCATTGCCTGATCCGGTGGCTAGCGTGATCCCAGCGTCTGTGCTATAGACCGTATCAAATCCCGGCGAACAACCTCGAAAGACAACAGCACGATGCCGACTTCCATTAGCGTGATCTTCATCGTGTTCTCCACGCTCGTCATCCTGAGCGTGTTGACAATTAAACTCTCGAATCGATTCGGCATCCCCTCACTAGTCTTGTTTCTCGCCATCGGCATGTTGGCAGGATCCGACGGTTTCGGCGGCATCACCTTCGATAATCCGCCTCTGGTGCAATCGCTGGGTATCACGGCGCTCGTCTTGATTCTGTTTTCTGGCGGATTGGACACAGAATGGGCGGCGATCCGCCCCATCCTCTGGCAAGGGCTGTCCCTCTCGACGATTGGGGTGCTGGTCACGGCCCTACTCGTCGGTCTGTTTGTCGCCTGGGTCCAGGGGTTTTCATTCCTAGAGGGCCTCTTGCTGGGCGCCATCGTGTCGTCCACCGATGCTGCGGCCGTTTTCATGGTGCTACGTGCACGAAAAACTAAGATCCCCAGACGATTGATCCAATTGCTCGAATTTGAGTCAGGCAGTAACGATCCGATGGCCGTTGTATTGACGATTGCGCTGATTCGATTGTTGACCGAACCCTCGACTTCCTTCGAGGAGCTGGTCGTTTTCTTCGTGGTTGAAATGGCCGTGGGAACGGTGATGGGCATAGCGATGGGCGAGATCATGCGACGATCGTTCAATGCGCTGGACTTGGAATTGGAAGGCATTTATCCGGTGCTGTCGGTGGCACTGGCCCTGCTGACCTACGGCATGACCGAATACTTGGAGGGGAGTGGCTTTCTCGCCGTATACCTGGCGGGGCTCGTCATGCAGCGAAAACCGTTTACTCACCAACAAAGTGTCTTGCGTTTTCACGACGGGCTGGCCTGGCTGATGCAGGTCACCATGTTTTTGGCGCTGGGGCTGCAAGTATTTCCAGCAAGGCTGGTGCCAATCGCGGGGGTAGGCATCCTGGTTTCCCTTTTCCTCATCTTTATCGCCCGCCCTGCGAGTGTCCACGCGGCGCTGGTTTTTTCGCCCATGCCCATTCGAGAACAGACGCTTGTCGCCTGGGCAGGGCTCCGTGGGGCCGTACCAATCATTTTGGCTACCTTTCCCCTCGTGGCCGGGATCGAGAAAGCCGACATGATCTTCCATTTGGTGTTTTTTATTGCGCTCACGTCCGTCGTCATGCAGGGAACGGCAATTCCGTTTCTGACGCGAGTGTTGAAGATCGGAGGCCCGTCACCCAATCCACAGCCGCCACCCAAACCGATGCCGTAACTCTCTCCTGGTTTGTCAGCTTTTGTGGTGGTTCTAGGCGGGTGAATGGTGAAAACCGTTTGATAAATCCGGCGCACGAGGGCCTCTTTCCCAAGAGGCCCTCGTGGCCTTCAAGATGGCTGATCCCAGTTTTATTCCACGTCGACGGTGATGCTATCGGTGGCCGTGACAGGATCGTGGTCCTTGGTTGCGCCGGTCACGGTGACCTTATGCGTCCCCCTGCTCAGGCCTTTCAGCGTCCCGGTGAAACCCTTCTGATACTGATCGTCCACATACGCATGGACATGTGTCCCTTGTGAGCCCTTGGTCAACTCGTACTTCACCTCAAACGTGTCGCTGACTTTGTCCCCGTCCTTGGGCGACGTAATCATCACCTTCGACCCATCTTCGACTGGTGCTTTAGCCGGCTTATCCCCTGCAAAGGCTGGTGCTCCGGTGAGACAGCCCGCCAACGCGATCCCTAACCCCAGCAACCCGATACGTCCCATCATCTGCATCGCAACCTCCTTGTTTGAACCAACTAAATGGACACTGACTGCGGCCTCCCCCCCGGGTATCCTCTTGTCTGATGACCAATCGATTTCCGGTGGAGGATATTTGGACATATTACTTTCCAGAAATGCCTCAGTCAATCCGCAGCTACGCGCATCGAGCAGTTTACCTCTATTACACAATCCTTCCACGCTCGCTTGCCTCTCTTTTACAGCGCAGCCTGATCAATCCTCAATGTGCTCGTTCCGCGAGAAAGAAGACAACCAAGCCACCCTGTAACACTCCGTAATATGATACGGTGAGGAAACACAGAGACCCAGCTATGGCCATCCAGGCACAATTTCCAGACGAGCAAAGCGTCGAGGGCTCCTTTACCAGGCAACCGGATGCCTTTCAAAGTTGGGTCACCGCCAATGGAAGTTCCGGCTACCCCGCAGCGAGCGGCCGCTACCATCTCTATGTTTCCTGGGCCTGCCCTTGGGCACACCGGACGATCATTGTCCGAAAACTTAAGAAGCTCGAAGACGTCATCGGCATGACGGTTATGGACCCGATCCGCGACGAGCGGGGCTGGGCGTTCCACGAAGGACCAGGCCATTCGCTCGACCCCATCAACGGCTTTCAGTTCCTCAGCCAGGCGTACAAGGCCACCGACCTCAACTATCGGGGGCGATTCACTGTTCCAGTGCTGTGGGACACGGCGACGCACCGCATCGTCACCAACTCCGACGACGACCTCATGCGCATGTTCAACGGGGAGTTCAATCGCTTCACCGAGAGCAGGATTGACTTGTATCAGGACGGCATCAGGAAAGAGATCGACGACCTTAATACCTTCATTTACGAGAACGTGAACGACGGGGTCTATCGCGCAGGATTCGCGACATCGCAGCAGGCCTATGAACGAGCTGTGTTGCGCCTCTTCGACGCGCTCGATCAACTTGAGAGCAGGCTCGCGCGTCAACGCTATCTCTTCGGCTCACAATTCGTCGAAACCGATTGGCGCTTGTTCGTCACCCTCATACGCTTCGACGCCGTCTACCATGGCCATTTTAAATGCAATCTTCGTCGGATCATGGACTACCCGAACCTCTTCGGTTACCTCAAAGACCTCTATCAGACCGACGGGATCGCCGACACCGTGAATCTCGACCACATCAAGCGGCATTACTACATCACCCACGACGACATCAATCCGACCCGTATTGTCCCCCTTGGCCCGGACCAAGATCTCACAACCCCCCATGGCCGCGAACGTCTGCGATAACGACCAGATTGTGAAACAGGCCGTCCTCCTCCTGTAAGGCTGGCGGCCTTTTCAGCATCCTGGTAGAGTACATTTTTTTACAGAAAGTCGGCCCCCCATGTCCATCCAGTGGTTCCCCGGTCATATGAATACGGCGCGCAGAGAAGCGGCCAAGACGATGGAGGTGATCGATGTCGTCGTCGAAGTGCTGGATGCGCGCATACCCGACGCCAGCTGCAATCCATTGATCGAAGAGCTGCGCCGAGCCCGTCAGCGGCCTAGCCTCAAAGTCCTCAACAAGGCCGATCTCGCCGACCCCACCGTCACTCAGGCCTGGCTCGACCTCTACAATCGGCAACCGGGCATCAGCGCCGTGGCTCTCTCATGCAACCATGCGGGCGATGCCGCCAAGGTGCCCCAGTGTTGTCAGCCGCTCGCCCCCCATCGCACCAGCAGCACCAAGCCGCTGCGCATGCTGATTATGGGAATCCCCAACGTCGGCAAATCGACCCTGATGAACATGCT
>JBDTPK010000226.1:0-5167 GCA_039932735.1 Nitrospirota bacterium | reverse complement strand
GTGGCGGGCGTGTTCTCCACCGCGATCAGATGGTCGCCCACCTTCTGCTCCAGCCCCAGCGTCGCGATCGCCTTGGTGGCGTCGGCCAGCAGCGCCTTCTTGAATGCCGGGTCGGCCCAGGCGCGCGCCACGACCGCGGCGCCGATGTGCGGGCCGATCCGCGTCTCGTAGGCTTCGACGATGCGATCGAGCGCGGCCGGATCGACATAGCCCTTTTCGGTGAGCACCGTCTCCAGCGCGCGCACGCGCAGTTGCATCTCGGAAAGCTCCGAGCCGTGGTCGTGCCCCTGATGATCGTGGTCGTCGTGCTGGTCTGCCATGCCCGCATCATACCGCCGGGAGCCACGAAAGGAACACAGGCCCGCGCCAGGCTTTTCGCGCCATGAAGATTGCCGCCCTCGTTCTAGCGCCGGCTGCGCCCAGCTCGGGCTGCCGGACTGGGGCCTGTCCACGCCACTCGCCCCCTCCGAGGTTGAATGGGCGCGCAAGAACGACCCCAACACCGTGAGCAGGCTCGCCGTCGTGACGGCGGGCGGAGCAGCCTGCGTTTAGGAAACTCGCGATGCGGCTTACCACTTATATCGACTACACGCTGCGCGCTTTGATACAGCTCGCGGTTACCGGATTTGGCCACAGTCTTGAACGTCATGGTGCTGGTCAAGCCGGCAACCGTGATCCAGTGGCATCGCAAAGGTTCCCGCCTCTATTGGCGGCGGCGATCAAGGGCCGGCCAGCCGGGACGGCCCAAGTTGGACACTGACATCCGCGCTCTGATCCGCCAGATGAGCATCGCCAATCCTCTCTGGGGCGTGCCCCGGATCCACGGCGAGCTGCTCAAGCTCGGTTTCGTGAAGTGCCAGGCCGCCGTCGCGAGATACACATGCCGTGGCGAGCCCGGGGGCCCCTGCCCGACCTGGCGCAGCTTCCTGCACAACCACATGTCCGACTGGCCATGTGCGACAGCTTACTTTCCGCCACCGCGTCGCTCGTACCGAAGTCGTACCACACTTGGACTGCTGGCCGTCACCCAACTCAGGCATCGATGTTCTCGATAGTCTGAACGCCCGCTGCGGTGAATCTGTAGCGCCGAATTCCAGCCGGCATGAGCCAGCCTCCATCTTGAAGCCCGGCTATTATCTCCCGAACCGTGTGTAAGTCGTGGACGAGAGTATGCTCAGCGAACGAACCATTACGGGCCTGCTCCTCGGCTGCCGCCCGCAACACGATCATGGTGGCCCAATGATCGATAAAGTGATTCGTCCTATAAGGCTTGCTCATTTCTCCACTCCCTGGTTCACTCGATGCGATGGTCACCCGTGCACAAGATAACCATCTCCGCGCCTTGGCCGGTCCTCATCGTCGGGCGCCCGGCCCAGTCCTACATTGCCTCTCTCACAGCCTTCCGCAGATTGGGAAGCACTGTCTCTTCGAACCAATCATGCTTTCTCATCCAAACCACACTACGCCAACTTGGATGGGGCAACGGGAAGAACTGTGGCCCGTATTCCGGGAATCCCCGAACAGTCTCCGTCATCGAGTTTCTCCGCCTTGAACGCAGATAATGCCGCTGGGCGTATAGACCCACCAAGAGCGTCAACTGGATGTTGGGCAGATGTTTGATCAGGCGCCGGTGCCAAAGCGGAGCACATTCGGGCCGGGGCGGCTTGTCGCCTCGGGCTTCTTCAGCGCCGGGGTAACAGAAACCTATGGGAAGAATTGCGACGTTTGTCTCGTCATAGAAAGTCGCTCGATCCAGCTCAATCCATTCACGCAGACGATCACCGCTCGCATCATTCCAGGCAATTCCAGTCTCATGAACCTTCTTCCCCGGCGCCTGACCAATGATCAACAACCTGGCGGAACTCGCCAATTGCAAGATGGGCCGGGTGCCGAACGGAAGCACCGGCGCACAGATCGTACAGGCACGAACGTCGTGCAATAGGCTCTTCAACGACATTCAGAAGCTCCTTGGATCGTCCCAAACCAGAAACAGATGCGATGGACACCTTTCTCCGACGCGTATTGTTCCTCCGAAGTCATATTGCCCCCTTGAGCCACCGGTCCGATAGTTCTCTTGCACGTCGGAATGTTCTCTTTGTGCATTTTAGGCCTTGATCCATTTGATGCCCCAGTGCACTGGCGCCACTTCGGTGTTGGGCTCGGTGGCTATAGTGGGCGAACCGTAGGGTGGGCTGCTTTCGATCTTCTGGCGACTGACGTGGAGATAGACGCGTTTCTCTCGCCAATCGATCGCTCGAATCGAACGCGGCGGAATCAGGACTCTGTTTCCGCGTCGCCAATCCCTCGTGTCGACCTTGAAATAGCGAATACTCCAATCGGTAGCGTCGACCAGGAGTTCGTCGATATGACCGATTACTTCATCGATTGCATTAACGCGGTGCCCAAGGACGGCTTCCACGCTGCGGAGATGTGGATCGGCCTGCTTCGATATAGCCCGCGCAGCACAGGACGAGCGCAGTGCTGAGACCGTACAACTGCCTGGCACGCCATCTTCGCAGTGATTGTCAGCGAGGGATGTTTCCTGGCCGCGTTGTCCGTATAAATCGACCCCTGTCTGTCGCGATACAGGTCGGTCACTATCGGCACCAGGACTGTCCTTAATCTGTTGCATGGTGAGTTTTACGGTGAACTGCCGCCGCGCAGGATCCGGACAGCCCCAGGCCGAGACCGGCAGAAGCACTTCACGGCTAGGGAACCAATGGCGCGTATTGACGACTAGCCAGCGCAATTTCCACGTCGTGTCATCGAAGAGCAGATCGCTAATCGTGCCGAGATAGCCGTCGACACCTAAAATGGCGTAGCCTTTCACGCTAGATACTTCTCGCAACATCACATCCTCCTCAGCGCTTCGCTTTGCTCAATCGGGTATTGCCGCGGTGCCGAGGCCAGCGCCCGGCCCCATATTATTGATCACGCGCAATGCGTCGGATTGCAGATGCCGGCGAAGACGCGATCAATCCCGCCGGGAGATCGCTGACTCACCGCCATGCGCGTCATTGTCATGTCTCGTTGCTCCGATTCTTGTGCTTCTTGTTCCTAGCTTTCCCCTTCGCGTGCGCAAGCTCATCGATCTGGCCATGCTCATGAGACTTTGTCCGAAGAGGGCCGAAGTCGATGGCGACTGGATCGCTGGCCGGAAAACTTTCTTTCAATGCCTCGTCGAGCAACTCCTCGACATGCTTGTGCCATTGCAGATCATCAAAGCGCTCTCGTCCCGGCTTCTTCTTCGCGTTCATTCTCGTTCTTCCTTTTTATTGCTCGGCATCGCGCGCGCCGCCTATTACTCCCCTCTAAGCATCATGGTTCGTGTTCAGTTTCTCGGCTCTGTCTCGCGTTATTGATCCAACGCAAAGTGTCCGATATTCGGTGGAATCAACACGGGATCGATTTGACCTAGCCGGGCCCATAGCTGGTCCTTCTCGACGGTATCGGGAAGCAGCAGCCGGCCTCGCTGCTGGAAGCCTGATCCTTCGGTGGCGAACGAAGCATCGGCGACGGCAGGTGTGCGAGTTTGACCGCTTGGCTTATCAATCCCGCTCGGGGGCGCCATGACGGGGCCCGGTGTTGTCAGGTCGCCGGGCGGCGTCACCACGGCGCTCTCGCTCTGTCTGGTGGCAAATTTGGCGCCACTAATGGCGTTCCCGGCTGTTCTGCCGGAGATTTCGAACGCTTGGCAACTCAGCGCAGCCGACGCCGGCTGGATCGGCGGAATCTACTTTGCCGGCTATGCTCTCGCTGTTCCAGTCTTGTCCGGCGCGGCCGACCGCCTCGACGGTCGCTGGCTGGTTGCTGCTTCTTCCCTTCTGGGAGCCGCCGCAGGCTTCGCATTCGCCGAGTTGGCAAACGGCTTTTGGCTTGCGCTCGCTCTGCGCTTTCTGGGAGGTGTCGCTCTCGCGGGTGTCCATATGCCTGGACTGGTACTGCTTACGGAACGGATTGAAGGGCCGAGCCAGGCCCGTGCCGTTTCATTCTATACAGCCAGCTACGCACTCGGCAGTTCCGGTTCATTCCTGCTCGCCGGCGTAGCCAGCGCCCTGCTCGGATGGCGTTACGCTTTCCTGGTCAGTGCAATCGGGCCCCTGCTGGCTGTCATCGCGGTTGTCGGCCTTTCTCCCCCGCCGTTGCGCCAGGTGTCCGCCGACTTGATCCCGGCATTTCGTAGCGTGCTGCGGAATCGCTCGTTCATGGCGTACGTGTTCGGCTTTGCCGGGAACACTTGGGAAGTGTTCGGGATCCGTGTCTGGTTTGTCGCCTGCCTCGCCTGGACGGTGCGCATACCGGGTAATGAACTCGATCTACCCAACCTCGCAGTGATCGCCGGCCTGGCATCGTTGGCTGGGGTGCCCGCCAGCATTTTCGTTGCGGAAGTCGCCTCAAGATGGAGCAGACCACACGTCATTGTCGTCACCTGTGTGGTTTCGGTGGCGGTGTGTGTCGCGCTCGCAGCGACGGCCGGCGGTAAAGTGGCTCTCGTCCTCTCTCTCCTGATCTTATTGCAGATCACGAGCTTCGCCGATGTGGGCGCACTCGGTGTGGGCGCCGTGAAGTCGCTTGAACCTGGACGCCGAGGCGCCGCGATGGCCGTCTATGCCCTGACCGGCTTTACCACCGGATTTCTCGGTCCGGCCGCAATCGGCCTTGCGCTCGACTTGTTCGGCGGCAGTGAGAGCGCCTCAGGCTGGACCGCGGCCTTTCTCATCATGGCATTGGGCTCCACAGCGGCAGCCCTCGCTGTATGGTCGGCGCGGAGTGCCGGGCAAGCAAAGCGCGTTTAGAGCGAAGGCAGATGATGAACCTGGCAGATAGCGGGCCGCACAAAATGTCAGCTCATCGAATACCCCGCGCGGCCGCGGATAGAATTCACCCCGACAGTCGGCCATGCGATCGGGAAGAAAGACATGAGCTCCGGGTATGAAATCTATCATGCATCCCCTTTCAGTAATCGATGTTCTCGATTCACGACGCGCCTGGCGCATGGTCGCTGCGGCCTTTGTCGTTGGTTTCGTCGTCTTCGGAACGGTCTACAGCTTCGGCGTCTTCCTTGAGCCAATTGCGTCGGACTTCCAAACCAGTCGCGTGGCAACGTCCGCATTGTTTTCGATCACCAGCTTGATCTTCTATCTCGGCGGCTCTGTCACCGGACATC
>JBDTPK010000225.1:0-5168 GCA_039932735.1 Nitrospirota bacterium | reverse complement strand
TACTGCACGGACATTCCCAAGGAAGGCGACACCTTTCTGGTCGTCGACCTCGTGGACCCGACACTGCGCAACGAGCTGGTCGGGATGCGGGTCACGAAGGGGAACGGCAGCAAAGACACCGACGATCAGATTGTGGCCGATATTCGTCCGAGCACCCACCCGGACGGGGTACTGAAAGGCGAAGTCCGGTTGGACGAGGGCCTGTATACGGTGACCATCGCAGCCGAGAAGCAGAATCTGATGAAGCGCCCGCAGTATCTCTTGCGGGTCCGCATGACCGATTATCAGAAGCTGGCGCGTACGGTGGCAGTACCACTACTAGGAGTGTTGCTCATGGCCTGGCTCGGGTACAAGCTGCTACGATCCACGTGGCTGCGGAATTGGTGGGCCATCCGCTGTTCCTAGCGTACCGGGGGCCTTCCTGCCCGCGCCAAGAAGGTTTATAGAAATGAGGGAGGGGACAGGCGTGTCATTCAAAGGAGAAAATCTATGATCGCATCAAATCGTTATCTGACATCCTGGGAGGGTTTTTGGAGTACCACGACCGGAGCACCGGGCGAAATCTTTTGGGATGCCAATCCTGCTCATGCAGCCCAACAAGATGTCGTGCTCTTCAAAGATGCTATCGACTCGCAGCTTCCGTTAATTGACCTGGGCTGTGGCAATGGAACGCAAACGCGCTGTCTCGCGGATCACTTTCCAAGGGTACTAGGCACGGAAATTTCTCCAGCAGCAGTGAAGATTGCCAGAATGAAGCATGCCGCGCCCAACGTCTCGTACCGGATCCTTGATGTGCTGACCCCCGATGATGCCCAAGCCCTTCACGACGAAATTGGTGATGCGAATATCTACATGCGGGGCGTGTTGCATCAACTATCTCCGGCAGATCAGGCGACGGCGGTACAGAGTATCGGGCGGCTACTGGGGACAACAGGAACTCTGTATCTGATCGAATTGTCGTTAGCGGCTGAGCCCTTCCTTGATCAGCTGATCAAACAGTATGGACCGCCTCCCGGCCTTGCACGGGTATTTCAGTACCAGATTACGCCCGGCTTGTTGAATGAAAACGATTTGGGCGTACTGTTTCCACCGGATCGGTTTACGCTGATTCGTACCGGCCCGAGCCACATCCAGACGGTGCATACCCTCCCGACGGGTGAGGTGGTGAAGGTCCCGGCTTTCTACGCCATCCTTCGTCGGCGGAACAGCTAGTCCATGTCAATTTCAACGAAGCAACATGCTGGACGCTGATTGCTATTCGATGGAGCAGCTTGTACCGACACGCACGAGTGAGAGGAACAGGACATGCTGAAGATCACCGGACAGAATGACGCCGAGCAGGCCTCCATGTTGATCATCCTCGAAGGGAAGCTCACAGGTCCTTGGGTCGAGGAACTCAATGCCTATTGGCGTCAGATTTCTGGAGAGCAACAGAGCGACGCGGTGATCGACTTGACCGGCGTGACGTTCATCGATGCCGACGGTAAGGCGCTGTTGACCAAGCTGTGGCAACAGGGTGCCCAACTTCGAGCTACCGGATGCTTGACCAGGTGCGTCGTCGAAGATATCACAGGGTCTGGTCGACTCGATTCATCATGTCATGACAAGAACAAGCCCAACTAACAGAGCGAGATCATTTTGGAACAAACCATATTTATCGTGCGCATCTTGGTCACGATGCTGTTTTCCACATTTCCGGCCAATGGGCTTGCTGCCGCCTCATCCCATCGGTAGAATGCTGAGTTCGGCGTGCGACATGAAGGATGGACGAGGGCAAGGAATTACGGAGTAGATCGCCATGGTGTTTTCGGGAACTCGACCGTTCAGATTTGCCGCTGCATTGCTCGTACTGGCGGGGATAGCTGGGCTGCAAGGTTGTAAGCAGGAGGCGGCTTCCACGCCTGCTCGTCCCATCCCGGAGGTGTCGGCGGTCACGGTATCGCCCGGCACGATGCCGGACGAACCGGAGTTCATCGGTCAGACCGAAGCGTCTCGACTGGTCGAAATCCGTTCGCAGGTGACGGGCCTTCTCAAGGAGCGGTTCTTTGTGGAGGGACGCGACGTCAAGAAAGGTGACCGCCTCTATCAAATCGATCCAATCCCGTTCAAAGCAGCCGTGAGTAGTGACAATGCCAGGGTGGCGCAGGCGGAGGCTCGTTTGGTGCAGGCTAAGCAGAACTTGGCACGCGTGAAGCCGCTGCTGGCGGAACAGGCAGTGAGCCAAAAAGATGTGGATGACGCGGTCGCCGAGGAATTAGGGGCAAAAGCGACACTGGAGGCGGCCAGGGGTGATTTGGTGCAGGCCAAATTCGATCTCGGCAACACGCTCATTCATGCTCCCATCAGCGGTCGGATCGAGCGGAGCCGGATTTACGAAGGACGCCTCATTTCCGCGCAGACCGATCTACTGACCACGATCCATCAGTTAGATCCCATGTATGTAAACGCAAGTGCCCCGGAATCGTTTGTCCTCAAACGCTTCCGGGACCGTGCGACGAATCGGATCCAAGGCGCGACACTCTACGAACTACGTGGTGCCATCACCTTTACGGACGGCAGTGCATATGCCCGTGAAGGCAAGTTTGATTTGCTCGAAGTCGGTGTGAGTTCGGCCACCGGCACCAGGGACTTCCGCGTGACGTTTCCCAATCCGGACAGAGTCCTGTTTCCAGGACAGTTCGTGAAACTCCGTATTTTGGGCGCCGTGAGAACCGGTGTCATACTGGTCCCCCAGAGCGCCGTCCAGCAGGGACCCAAGGGACCCATCGTCTTTGTTGTGGGAGCGGACAATAAGGTGGAGATCCGCCCTGTTCAGGCCACCTCCTGGCGAGGCGGTCAGTGGTCTATCGAGGACGGCTTACATGAGGGAGAACAGGTCATCGTGGAGGGATTTCACATGATCGCGCCGGGCGCGCCTGTGAAGACCGTTCCGTATAAAAAATCCGACCCGGCCGCTCCCGGCTCGCAGGCAGAGGCGAAGCCAGAGCAGGCGCAATGATCTCACATTTTTTCATCGAGCGTCCGATTTTCGCATCGGTCCTCTCGATTGTCATCGTAGTGCTGGGCCTTGTCTCTTTGCAAACTTTGCCCATCGCCCAGTTTCCGGAAATCACGCCGCCCGTCGTCCAGATCGAAGCCGACTATCCCGGTGCGAGCGCCGAGGTGATCGCGGATTCAGTTGCGCGCCCGATCGAAGTGCAACTCCCCGGCATCGATAACCTGCTGTACTACGACTCGACCAGCACCAACGACGGACATATGACCATCAAGCTTACGTTCGAAATCGGGACGGACGTGGACATCGCGCAGGTACAGACCCAGAATCGTCAGAAGCTGGCGGAGCCTCAGTTGCCGCCCGAAGTTGTCCGTCAAGGCATCAGCGTCAAGAAGGTGTCCCCGGACTTGTTAGCCGTGGTTGCCCTCAGCTCCAGCGATCCCACGAAAGATCCCGTCTTTATCTCCAATTACGCCACCCTCCGCGTGATCGATAATCTCAAACGGTTGCGCGGCGTCGGAGACGCGGTGGTTTTCGGCGGACAGAACTATTCGATGCGCCTGATCCTGGACCCGACCAGGATGGCGCAACTCAACCTCATGCCCACCGACATTGCCAATGTGGTCCGTGAGCAAAATCGAGACTTTCCAGCCGGCACGATCGGGCGAGAGCCGGCGCTCAAAGGCACCGAACTGACGATCCCGGTGATCACACAAGGCCGTTTCACGGACGTGAAAGACTTTGAGGAGATGATTGTCCGGGCGCTTCCAGACGGATCGATGATCCGCCTCAAAGATGTAGCCAGGATCGAACTGGGTGCTCAATCCTATGGTCTCGATGGCCGGTGGAATGGTAAACCGAATGTGTTTCTCTTGACCTTCCTGTCGCCAGGCGCCAATGCCTTAGACACGGTCAAGCGAGTTCGGACGGAAATGGACACGGTATCAAAAAGCTTCCCACAGGGGGTCTCTTACGATATTCCGTACGACACGACCAAATTTATCGACGTGTCCATTAAGGAAGTGCTCAAGACTTTAGCGGAAGCGATGGTGCTGGTGATCCTCGTCGTATATCTGTTCCTCCAAAGTTGGCGGGCGACGCTGATTCCAGGCGTCGCCGTGCCGGTCTCCCTCATCGGTACCCTTGCAGGCATGCAGGCACTCGGCTTCTCGATCAACACGCTCACCCTCTTTGGGATGGTCCTAGCGATCGGGATGGTGGTCGACGACGCCATTGTGGTGGTGGAGAACGTCGAACGCCATATGGGAGAGGGACTCTCGCCGAAGGATGCCGCCAAGAAGGCAATGGAAGAAGTGACCGGACCTGTGATCGCGATTGTGCTTGTTCTCTGCGCCGTGTTCGTGCCGGTGGGTTTCTTGGGTGGTATCACGGGCGAGCTGTACAAACAATTTGCGATCACGATCGCCATCTCCGTCATCATTTCCGGGCTCACTGCCCTCACGCTGAGTCCAGCCCTCTGTTCCTTGGTGCTGAAGCCAGGCCATAGTCATCGTAGAGGTTTTTTCAGTCTTTTCAATCGATTATTTGGTTGGACGCAGGCTCGCTATACGGCCGCCGTGGGGACGATACTCAACCGCTCAGTCTTATCCCTGGTGATTTTTGGGATCATCGGCCTCTTCGCCGTCGGATTATTCAAGACGATTCCTTCCAGTTTCTTACCGGAGGAAGATCAAGGCTACTTCATCACGATCGTCCAGCTGCCGGATGGTGCGTCTAAGCAACGGACCGATGTGGTGCTGACTAAAATTGAAAACTACTTTGGCTCCATTCCTGCTATCCACTCGACTGATGCGTTGGTCGGACAGAACTTTGTTTTCGGCACCAGAGGGCCGAACTCTGCGACGATGTTTCTGCCCTTGCATCACTGGGACGAACGCATGGAACCGCAGAATCACGTGAAGGCCCTGATCGGCGCCGCGTATGGAGAGTTCGCGAAAATTCCTGAGGCGTTGATTTTGGCTTTTAACGCTCCGTCTATCCGAGGACTCGGCGCCACGGGCGGATTTTCCCTCCAGCTTCAAGATCCTAGCAGCGGGGATTTCAACAAGTTCGCCGGTGTGACCCAAGAGTTTCTCGCCAAAGCCAGACAGCATCCGGCGATCGGAGCGATCGGCTCCAGCTTTCGCGTGAGCGCGCCACGAATCTTTGCCCA
>JBDTPK010000224.1:0-5173 GCA_039932735.1 Nitrospirota bacterium | reverse complement strand
TCGATCCGTTTGTCTGTGTGCGTTTCAAGTGTGACGAGATGAAGCTGGAAGGATTACGAAAGGCGATGGGATCTGCCCGACCACGCCCGCCCGTCGCGGATGCGATTCAGGAACGATTTACTGTCAACCCGATAGTCCGGGGTCACGCATTGCGGCGTTTTGTCGAAGAGCAGACGGCCGCGAAACGTTACGAGGACGTCGCCCGGTGGCTTCAACTTGGCCCATATGTTGAGGTCCAGCGTAACCTGCGTGGGTTGCGCCAGCGCACTAAGGCAGCCGCGGACGACCAGTCTGTGTTAAGGCAGGTGGATATCCAGCTTAAGAAGAAGACCGCGAACTCCCTTGAGGCGTGGGATGAGGCTGCAGTGCTGGTGTATGCCAACAGAATCCTCGCACTGCTCGGCAAAGAGCTTACGCTGAGTTCATTGAGGCGGGCCGATCCAGTTTTCATCACGGTGCGAGCTCGGGCGACGTCCGAAGAGAAGCAGCTTGGTCTCGAAGGCCTACGGCAAGCACGCCGGTCGACGGCCGTCCTCTATGAGGAGAAAGGGAACACTAATGGAGGCGCCCCTCTTACAACAGGCCTCCTTGTTGACTTCGTGGCTGCCATTGAGGCGCATGCACAGGCGATGGTGGCTGAGGCAGCGGAGAGAACCGCAGCGGCCAACGCCGCTTTTGCCGAAATCTGGAGGATTGCTGAGCCGCTCTTTGCCGAAGAAAGATCGACACCAGAAACCTGCCCTATCTGCACCACACCCATCGCCCTCAGCGCCGCCCTCAGCGCCGAAGGAGTCCGCCGACACATTGCTTCAAGCCGGGCGGACCTAGTCGACTATGCAAAATCCAAAAAAGTGCTCGATGACGCCAGGTTGGCCGTCGACCAGGTTCATGCACAGCTTTGTATCGCGATGAACACGCTGGTGCCATTATTGCCTGAGCCACATGTTGAACTCAAAACTGCGCTTGTCGCCAATCTGAAAGCTACTAAGCTGTGGAATTTCGGGGCAGTGCCTGACGCCGCAACATTGAAGACAACTCTGCACGAGTTCATGAAGACATTGGACGCAAGCATCTCGAAGATCGAAGCGAAACAAGGCGACAATACGTACGCCAAGGCCCTGGGCAAATTTGAAGAACTGCTCGAGTTGGCGGAGGAGCGTGAACGTGCTGTGCGTAAGCTGGCCGAGCTTGAAAAACTCGCCGTGGAGCTAAACACACAAGCAGCCTTCATCTCAGGTGAAATCCGCAAGGAGGTTCAAGCACTGCTCGACGCCCTTCAGGTGCCGATCAACGAAATATACCGGCAGATTCAGGGTGATGGCGCGGCACCAATCAGGCTTGAGTTGCCCTCCGAAGCAGATACCGATCAGCAACGCCTCAACCTGGTCATAGATTTCGCGGCCAATCGAGGTGGTGTTCAGCCTGGTGGATTTCTGAGTGATTCACAGATTCATTCACTCGCGCTCGCCTTGCGTCTAGCGGCCATAAAACAATTCAATACTGCCGCGCCGATCATAGCACTCGACGACATCGTAACCTCCTACGATGCCGATCACCGGCGTAGGATTGCGGCGCTCCTGGCCAAGGAATTCACTGAGTTCCAGCTCATCATCACGACGCATGACGAGCGGTTCTTTACTTACCTGAAGGACCAGCTCGGAGATAAGAACTTCCATTTCACGCGGATCATCCGGCTTGATCCTGATTTCGGACCACGCTTCGTTGACCATCGAGTCACAGATGCCATGATTGAGGCGCGTTGGCATGACGGCGAATCTGCGTCCAACGAGATGCGTCAAGCTGAAGAGGAATGGCTCCTCGGGCTTTGTCGCGACTTCGGCGTCAACATTCGAATCCGCCCCGTCGACAAGGCATGCTCCTACGAACGAGGCGAACTGGCCTCGGCTCTCGCGGGCTTCCTCCGCGATCAAGGCCTCGCACCTCCCGCGGTGCCCGGCGTTAACAACCGCTTCCTCGAAAGCCTTCAACTGGGATCGATCGAGAACTTCGGCAGTCACTTTCAAGACGCCCCTTACGGCGATGGCTCTATTGGCGACGAGAAGGCACGGTGGGCCGAGTTCAAGTTTTTTCGGAGAAGATTCGTTTGCCCGAAGTGCGGGAAGGATCGTTTCAAGCGGCCCAATCAAATTACCAAGGCTGTATGCGCGAACGGGGGCTGTGAGGCACAGTTCGAGTTCGGAAAACCTGGGTCGTCCTCGATCCAAGGTGTCTGACAAGGAATGATCAATGCCGATACTTTCGGGTATGCCAAATTGATCGCGGAAATTAGGGGGCATTCTAGCTTTCTTGAAGCGTGATTCGGGTAGCCATAGCACCAATTCAGCATATCCTCGTTTCTGTTCATTAAAGGAGTTCCGCCATGGCTGAATTGAAATACAGCCGTGTCCCCCACAATCAAATGGCCTTCCTTGCGAAGGCTCGTGCACGAAAGGGCTTCAGCAGTGCCTACGCCGCCCTGGCGTTGGAGTATCAGGTGGCGGGGCAAATGCTCAAGGCTCGCTCTCGCGCCGGTCTCACCCAAGACGCAGTCGCAGAACGTATGGGCACGACCAAGAGCGCCATCTCCCGCCTCGAATCGGCCGGCAAGCATGCTCCATCCCTTGCTACGCTCAAACGCTATGCACGCGCCGGAGGGTGCGAGCTTCAAGTCAAGCTGGTGCGGACGAAGGTCGCATGACCTCCGATCCTTCGTTCGAGCTGACATCAAGGACAGCCTAAGAATACTTTCTGGTTTTCTTGACACGTGAGTCGAGCTCCTTCCCGCAACCAGTCAGAAAGCCCCCGTTTCTTTTTCTAGACATCTCACGGTATGTTACATGGGTAGAAAATTGGATCTCCGCATCGTAGGCGGATCAGTCTATTTATCGTTAGTTTTTCCACCACGCTCGCAGAGGATTTATAGGAAATGAGCGAAGACGGGACTGGTATGGACTTATATCGTGCGGCGGGAGAACTTGCAGGACTCACGAGCCTGGTCGATGCGTTCTACGCAAACATGGATACCTTTCCGGAAGCCCGTGTGATTAGGAAGATGCATCCCGATGATCTAACCGAGTCGCGGAAAAAACTCACGTACTTTCTGTGCGGAGTGCTCGGCGGCCCTCGGCTGTATATCGAGCATTACGGCGGGATCAACCTCCCTGATTTTCATAGCCAATTCCCAATTGGATATGACGAGCGAGACGCGTGGATGTTTTGTATGCAACATGCCATTGCTGTTCAGCCCTATGAAGCCTCATTTAAAGAGTATTTACTGGCTCGATTGAGCATTCCAGCGGAAAGAATCAGGCTGTTCAATGCGTCAGAAACGTAACGATTGCCTGGTATAGGGACGCATGTTCCGCTACTCCCTTCGAGCCCCACTCCACATGCGCCTCTCCTGCAAGGCGTTGACCGGTACCCGGAGTTCTGCGTGATGCCACGCAAGCCGCACTCCGCGATTGTCGATCGCCTCAGGCTCGATCTCTCAAGCTTGGTCCGCGAGTCAACAGAGATCCGCGAACGGTGTGCCGCTACGGCGCAGCCGAAGTACTACATGTCGCTCTACGCGCTTCTGATGGGAGCGTTCTCACAAGTCGATCTCTTCGCCGCTTTGTGCGCTGGCACCCTTGGCCGGGGACAGGCGGAACGCATGCGTAAGTTTCTGCAGGACTTCACAGCGCACGAGGAGGACGCGATTGCTCATGCGGTGCAGCTCTATCGCCACACCTTGATGCACACAGGGCGCCCAAGAAAGTTGCTGGAAGAGAACACTGGCCGGAGGCGCTGCTACTTGCTTCACTGGGGTCGGAAGGGTGAAGACGAGGCTTCCCACTTCACTATCAACGAGGCCGGCACGCTGACGCTTAACCTTGAATGCCTCCTTGAGGACCTAGTGAGTGCGTTCGAGAGATTCGCAGCAGAGGTCGATGCTAAGCACGCCATCGCGAACAAGGTTGAGGCCATTTGGCCGGATGTCGAGCTCCAAAAGATCCCTGACACGAAACAGTCTAACGCCGGTTGATAACCTATGGAATGAAGGAAACAAAGGGGTCGAGAGTTTTGTAACTGTGTGCGGAGAAAGCTTACGATGACTTTCCGATTTTCCTGACGCGTGAGTCGAGCCGCTGCCAGCAGCAATTCAGAATGCTCCCGTTTCTGTTCCAGAGTCTATCTATTTATAGTTGGGGGTCGTACTAAACATGACGTGCTAAGTGTTGCCGCATTTTCAACCTAAACACCGCATGAATATTGTGTTTCAAGGTCTATTATGAGGCATTATTTATGTCGCTATGTTTAGAAGCGCACATGGCTGAACTCGAACCACTCTCCGATGATGAGCGAACGGCGCTGTTGCACGAGTTCAAGCGCGGAGCGGATCTGATTTTCGGCAACGCGGAACAGCTGTTCCACGAGGCGGAGGCTCTGAAGGAAACGGCTCGGTTGCCCGATCACTCTTCCTTCATCAAATTTCCATCGAAGAGCGCGCGAAGATAGAGATGATCGGTGCGTGGGCAACCAGCCAACTGATGGGAAAGGGCATTGACCTCGAGACAGCGGCTTCCGGGTTTCGAAGCCACAAGTCAAAGAACCATACCAACACCTACATGGCTCGGCTGACGGAAGAAGAGCTTGAGGCGCGAAAGCGCGGCGACTGGGAGGAATCAGTCGCGGTCGATTTCAGGACCGCTTTCATAAGGAACTGAATTCCGCCAAGAACGCATCTCTCTATGTCGACTTCAAGGAAGCCAAGTTCTCAGCGCCTTGGACCGACCACCACATCGAATGGAACCACCGCGACAGGTGCCGACACCGGCCCTCATGGATGCGCTGATCGCCGCAGCCCAGCAACGCCAGAGACCTCGGAATATCGCCATCTTTCTGATCATGCGGTACACAGGGATGCGGCGCGAGTCGGTCGGCACGCTTCAAGTCCGACACCTCGATGGCACCTGGGGCTTGCGGCGGGTACGCGTCAAAGGCGGGCAGACGCGGGACATTCCGTTGCCGGAAAGCGTGATGGCGTATCTCCATGCCTACGTCAAACAGTTGACTGGCACCCTGGGCCAGATTGGGCCGGAGACCCCGCTGTTCTGGTCTCTGTGGGGGAGGCGGACTATCGGAAAGAGTCGAGCACCGATGCAAGGCAAAAACATCTGGCGGCTCTGCAAAA
>JBDTPK010000223.1:0-5189 GCA_039932735.1 Nitrospirota bacterium | reverse complement strand
GGCGTGCTGGCCGATGACGCGCAGGCGGACGGGACACGAGCAGCGGGCGTGACAGGTTTTTCTGGCGCAACCGGTGCGCCCGGGAGCCGGAGCGCGGCCAGCCACGGCCCGGCAGGGCCACGCGATGGTTTCGAACAGCCCCACCTCCTGGGGTATAGCTACGCCACCCGCGCATCACTACTATGCGCACTCTTAGGATGGCTCAGGAAACATCACAGACGTGGTGGGAAAGTCAGACGTGTACGATCGAGGCTATCCATGCGGGTTCTCACAGGCCGCGCGACGCAGAGACGTGTGTTCGTGAACGCGTATTGCGTTCGTATTTGCACAAGCCAAATGTGCATATTTGGTACCCAGAGAGTGCTCTAATGGATGGGCAGTCGATGGTAGCCGATGAGCCAGTCCAGGACCTGGCCGCGTGTGGAGTTGTCAGACGGCGCGGTCGAAGCCATGAAGTGGCTGGGACTCATCCTCATGACGGCGGACCATGCCCAGAAATACGGCCTGATCCCCGCCGTGCCTGGAGTCTATGAGGCGGGACGAGTGGCCTTCCCGCTCTTTGGCATCGTGCTGGCCTACAACCTCGCGCGTGTCCCGAGCCATGATTGTGCGGTGTACGTCCGAGTCCTGACTCGTCTGCTCGTCTGTGGTGCGATCGCCTCGATCCCGTTCATCGCGTTAGGGGGGCTCGGGTTTGGGTGGTGGCCGCTCAACATCATGGGAACGCTCGCCGTCGCGGTGGGCATCATGTACGTGATCGAGGCACGTGGGCGGTTCTGGAAGACCAGAGCGGCGGCGCTGTTCCTCCTGGGTGGGGCTCTCGTAGAATTCTGGTGGCCGGGTGTCGCGCTCTGCGTCGGCGCCTGGCTCTACATCAAACACCCAACAGGGGGAGCACTCCTCCTGTGGCTCGCCGGAACAGCCGGCCTCACAGTGATCAACGGCAATGGGTGGGCCTGTGCGTCGTTTGCGGTCCTCGCTGGGATGACGTATCTCGTCACGATCGAGATTCCACGAGCGTCACGGTGGTTCTATCTATATTACCCCGCACACCTGGGGGTATTTCTCTTGTTGGGGTTCAGCATGCCGAGCCCGTCATGAAACAGGACTGGATCACACGAGATCACGACACACATCACATGCGACGGCTCCTGAGGATTCCGTCAGTGGCGGAACAGGTACCCCTGGTACAGACCAGAGAGGATGTCCCACCCACACCCGATCGTAAACACCAAAAAGAACAGGCCGATGAGAAACAGCGGCACGGTGATACATACGAACCACAGCCATGCGAGCGCGATCCTGTACAGGAATCGAGTGCCCTGTACCACGCCCACTCCCGCACCCACGATCAACCGGCACAACTGCGTGAATACGAGCACCAGCACACGGCTGGCCTGCACCACGCCATGCCCGGTTCTGGTCAACGTCTCGACGAGGTACGGCCGTCCACGATACACGCGCGAGGGCCGTCTCGGTGCGACAAAGGGGATGACATCCTGTGGCTCTATGACGTGAATGGTAAACGGGTGGGCGGGTGTCTGCATATAACCTCCGAAAACATGTGGACTTCGCTCTCTCGCTACACGTGGAGAGCAAGGCCACCATGATGATCAGGGACGCGGGATGGCCGACCTGTCGAGCGCATGCCGTGACGAGCCCGAGCACGTGCCGGGCTCTGCCGGCACAGCGGAGGCCACGGGATGCGGCTCGCACGCGAGGCCATGGCGGAGAGACACCGGCCAACCAGGATACCGATGTCGTCAGAGGGTCAGACAAGGTGATCCCACAGGCAGCACGACCTGTGTCGGCGGATCGAGGAACCGCTCACAGAGCGGATACCTTCTCGAAAGCGAGACCGCTGCTGCACCGTCTTGGTCATGACGAAGGCCGGCAGAGCGCGACGGAAGAGCAGGGGGCAGAACACAAAGGAGGTGATGGGATGAGCATAAACAGGGCGAAGATTATATTGTGCGCGTCGGCACTGGTGGTGTTGGCGCAGACAACGATGACACCGAGCGCACAAGCGCAAATTTTGACCGGCGATGCCCGCCTTGCGTGTGAAGCACTGGTGTGTTTATCAGCGGTGGGACCCCCCCCAGGGGAATGCAGCAAGGCGTTGGCTAAGTACGAAGCGATGAAAGCCCAGCTGTGGTTCAATCCGCTGGCCGTGTACAACTTCCTGAAAGGTTGTCCGAAGCAATAGTGCATTCGGAGCGGGGGACGTGGAGATCCGTCGATGTGTCTCACTGGCACGTCGGCGGAGCCCGGACAGAGACAGGTACGGTCGATGAGACGGTGCCTCCCTCACCGGCACGGCGTGTCCGCACGCGGTGCCTCAGAATATTTCGAACGATCGAGGCAATCCCCCTTCCCTCGAAAGGGATTGAAGCCCGCGAGGGCCGAAACACTGTGAGGGGGTTCGGTTCACGAAAGCCCGGCCCCAGGATACGGGGGTGAGCATGCTGCTCGATCATTCTATAAAGGATGTGTGATCGATGAAAGCCCCGCCTGTATTGCGGAGGAAGGGATATTGGAAAACGAGCTCAAACTTACCCCCACTGTGCCAGTGCATCTCCTCCGCAATTCACGCTCATGGCTCACGACGCGTTCGGTGGCTGACAGCATGCAGTGGCACGGTGCGCTAACCTTGGTTTCTGCACCACATCAATTCCTCGCCTCGCAGGCACCCAAAACCATCGAAAAACAGTTGCAGAACTATGGTGCAAAAGAGCGGGTGCAGCCGACACATGTCTGACGTCAATTAAAATTGATGGTTGGCGACAATTAGAACTGTGGGGTCCGTCCTCCGGGTTAGGGAGCCTTCCGGGCTTCGTCGATGCCGGCTTGGCTCGCGTTCATTCCCAGGGCCCTCTTCAGGTCAGGCCCCCTCTGCCACGGGTGAGGCCTGGCTTCTCGCCTTGGCGGCCTGTGCCCGATAGCTGGGGATCGGGAGCTCCAGAATCACCGCATGATGGACCACTCGATCCACCGCCGCGGCCGTGGGCATCGGGTCTTTGAAGATCTGGTCCCACTTGCTACACACCAAATTGCTCGTGATCACGACCGAGCGTCGCTCATACCGTTCGGCGAGCAGGGTGAAGAGCACCTCCATCTCCTCGCGACTCTGTTGCACGTAGCCGAGGTCGTCCAGGATCAGCGCCTCGAAGCGGTCGAGCCGTTTGAGTTCTGCGGCGAGGCGGAGGTCGCGCTTCGCGGCGAGCAACCGCTGGACGATCTGGAACGTGGGGGCAAAGAGCACGAGGCGGCGCTGTCGCACGAGCTCCAGCCCCAAGCCGCAGACGAGGTGCGTCTTGCCGGTGCCGGGATTGCCGAAGACGATGACATTGGTGGCCTGATCCAGAAACGCCCCCTCCCGGAGCAGGGCCACCGTGGCGCGAACTTTGGGCGGCAGCCGGGTCAGGTCAAAGGTCTCCAGGCTCTTCTCCCGCGGGAGTTTCGCGTCCACGAGGAGCCGCTCCACGCGGCGGGCGGCCCGCTCACTGGCTTCCTGTGTGGCGAGCGCCAGCAAGTAGGCCTCATGCGCGAGCCCTTCACGCGCCGCCTGCGCGGCGACCACCGCATACTCACGGGCAAAGGTGGGCAGGCAGAGCGCTTTCAGAATCAACGGGAGCGTGGCGGTGGTGGGGGTCTTCATTGGGCACCTGCCGTGGCCGCGAGACACGCATCGTAGACGGTGAGATCCGGCGGGGTGAGCCCACAGGCGGGGATCACAATCTCCTCGGGCTGCACCACGGTCTTGACCTGCACATAATCGCGGAGTGTCCCGCGATCGAGCAGGGCGGTCAGGGTGCGCTCCACCGCCCGCTCGCTGGTGCTGGCGGCCAGGTGGAGAATCCGGACGTATTCGACATCTGCCCGACTGCCGTGGCGCGTGACCAGGGCATCGTAGGCCTGCCGGAAGACGACGGTAGGAAATAAGCCCTCGCGATAGCGATAGCGGGCAAAGGCTCCGGGCTTGCGGACCAGCGACCAGATCAGGTGGCGATAGTCAATGACGGCGTGCCCCTTGCCATGCTGCCGCTCCATCGTGGCCATCAGCTCACCGGCATAGCGCACCTCGATCCGTTCGGGATACAGCCGGACATCGACCGTCTCCCCCATCAGCCGCGAGGCCACGGAATAGAGATTGTGGCCGACCCGAATCGTCGAAAACCGACTGACGAGGACCGACAGGGACCGGCCATCCTCCAGCCGCGTGGGCGGCAGGGCCCGCATCGGACGCACGTCCTCCTGGAGTTTCGCGTGCCGGCCTCGATTCCGGCTGACCACGAGGTCCCGCAGGAACGCCGCATAGTGAGCCTGACTCGCAAAGTCGCGACTCCCGCGAAGCAACAGCGCCTGCGCAACCGCGCGTTTGAACCGGTGGTGGGCTTGTTCCACATCGCCGTTCTCATGACCGCGACCGGGGGTGTTGGCATCGGGCCGCATCCCATAATGGTCCAGGACCTGCTGATAGCGAGCGTTGAAGGTCCGCCCGCCTGCCCGCAACGCGTGCGTCGCCGCCGACAGATTATCCGTGCGATGGATGGCCGGGACACGCCCCAACTCCCAGAGGGCGGCTTGCAACCCGGCGACCAGCGTCTCGAAGCTCTCTGAGGCACAGATCACCCCGGTCTCCCAGTTCGAGTGGGGCAAGACGAAATGATAGAAGAGATGATCGAACGGTTCCCGGTTGAGCGTGATCGCCAGCGCGCGCATGCTCGTGAAATCACTCTGGGCATATTCGCCGGGGCGGTGAATCTGCGGAAACATCACCTCACGCTCAGGCCCGTGGGTGGCCCGCCAGCGCCGGATCCGGCGCTGTAACGTACGGAGCTGGCCGTCCGCGAAGACCAGGTCGGGCCGTGCCCGCAGCGTCTCAAAGATCGTCACCGCCTCGAGTCCGGGTGCCTGAAGCAACAGCGCCTCGATCTCCGGCCAGATGGCCGCGAAGGGATCCGGGCGTGTGCGATACGCGCGGGGCACCGCTCGTTGACTCGGGAGTGGGCCCATTCGGTACCGCCTAGCCGTGGTCTCGCTCATCCCCGCTCGCATCGCTGCGGTTGAAAGTGGTGTGCCTGTGCCAAGTTCCATCATCAGTCTCCTCACTTGCCGGTCTGTGACCATGCGCCCTCCCGTGGTAGAGCGGAGAGCGTACAGGACCGGCGGTTAGGAGGACGGACCCC
>JBDTPK010000222.1:0-5189 GCA_039932735.1 Nitrospirota bacterium | reverse complement strand
GCAAGTCCATGAAAAAACAAGTCCTAATACTTGCGTTGGCGACCACTGTTTACGGGCAGGAGAGCATGTCTCTTAAGGACGCCGTGGGCTTGGCGATGCAAAAGAGCAAAGTGATCGAAGCCTCAAGTGCGTCAAACGACGCAGCTTCAGCCCGAATCAGCCAAGCTAGAAGCGGGCTTCTGCCCAAAGTGAACTACTCGGAATCGTGGACCCGTAGCGATAATCCAGTGTTCGTCTTTTCGTCGCTCCTGACACAGCGGCAATTCAGCGAGTCGAACTTCGGCATCACGAGCCTGAACCGGCCTGACTTTCTGAACAACTTTCAGTCGCTGGTTACCGCAGACCAACCTCTTTATGACGCGGGCAAAACCAAGCGTGCTGTGCGGACTTCGGAATTGGGTAAGGATCTGTCGCAGGAAGACGCGCGGCGGAGTCAGATGGAGGTCATCGCGCAGGTTGTCCGACATTACTACGACACACAGCTTGGTGCCGAGCAGGTCAAGGTTACGACCCAGGCCATGCGATCCGCAGAAGCCGATTTGGACCGCGCTGAGGCGCGCCGTTCGAATGGAATGGCCACGGATGCGGATGTGCTCTCGATTCGTGTGCATATTGCCGGGATTCGCGAAGAGCAGATTCGGCGCAACGCCGACCTCGAAGTCGCCCGCGCTGCGATGAATGATGCGATCGGATTGCCGCTCGATACCGAGCATGCACTCACGACCCCGCTCACCCCTCTGCCGCTCGCGCAAAACGACGTCAGTGGTTTGGAAAAAAGTGCGATTGACACCAGACCGGAGGCTCGCCAATCGCGACTCGCCTCGGAGATTGCGACCGTCCAAGCTGCTGATGCGCGTAGTAACTATTTGCCGCAAGTTACGCTGCACGGCGCCTTCGAGGCGGACCGTCAGAGATTTGTCTATCGCGGTGGCGCGAATTGGCTGGTGTCCATCGGTCTGCGCTGGAACCTCTTTAACGGAGGCGTGGATAAGGCCCGCATCGCCGAAGGAGAGGCAGCGCTCCGCCGCACAGCCGCGGAACAGGCCCGCGCCGAGTCCGGAATCCGCCTACAGGTTCGCCAAGCCTGGGCCGGGCTGAAGGCCGCGCAACAGCGGATTGAATCGGCGCAAGCGTCGGTTACGGAAGCCCAGGAAAGCTTGCGGATTTCGCAAAATCGTTTTGCCGCGGGGTTGAGCACGGTGACCGATTTACTCCGAACGGAAATCGCATTGCTCGAAACGCAAACCAGATATGTCGCTGCCGTACACGACCAACGAATTGCGGCCGCGATGCTGGAGTTCGCTGCGGGCACGCTGAATGCGAACTCGGAGGTTCTTAACTAATGCGATCCTATCTTGCGCTCGTCTCATCACTCCTCCTTGCCGGTTGCGGAAGCGAGCCAGCACACAAAGCTGACAGCAAGCCTGCGGCTTCAATACGCGTTGAGACGGTAACACTGGCTGAGGCCGATTGGCCGTCAACTTACGAAGCGACAGGAACCGTTCGCGCCCGAACCACCGCCACGATCTCAGCGAAGCTTATGGGCTACGCACGCGAAGTTCGAGCGCAAGTAGGCGACCATGTCCGTGAAGGACAGCCGTTGGTTGTGCTTGACGCGCGTGAGATGGACAGCAACGTGAGTCGTGTGGAGGCGGCGCGGGAAGAAGTGAAGAGCGCCGTTCCCGAAGCCGAAAGCGGCATCGCTGCGGCGAAGGCGCAGTTAGATCTGGCGCAGGTCACCTTCAACCGCATGCAGGACTTGCTGAGCAAGCGCTCGGTCACCAACCAGGAATTCGACGAATCTTCGGCTCGCTTGAAGGCGGCGCAAGCGGGACTTGATATGACACGCGCCAAGCGCAAGCAGCTCGATTCCAAGCTGGCACAGATTGAGCAGGAGATCCGCTCGGCCGGCATCCAACGCGGGTACGCGGAAATCACAGCTCCGTTCGGCGGGACCATCCTTACCAAGTCGGTTGAGCCCGGTACGCTCGCTGTGCCGGGAGCCCCGCTATTCACCATCGAACGTGAGGGCACCTACCGGTTGGAAGCATCCGTGGAAGAATCCCAGTTGCACCTTGCCCGCGTCGGTAAGGCCGTCTCGGTCACGATCGACGGAATCGACCGGACTTTCTCAGCACGAATCGTAGAGATCGTTCCCTCAGTGGATTCAGCTGCGCGAACCGGCACCGTGAAGGTCGACTTGCCTCAACTGCCGGAGCTCCGCTCTGGACTCTTTGGAAGAGCGCGGTTCGAGACAGGCATGCACAAAGTGTTGACCGTACCGATCGCGGGCGTGGTGACGCGAGGCCAACTCCAGTCCGTCTATGTCGCGGAAAACAACATTGCTCACACGCGTCTGATCACGCTTGGCGCAAGCGCTAAAGACCAAGTGGAAGTGCTCTCCGGCCTGAATCCGGGGGACAGGGTGATTGTTCCGATTCCGGCAGGGCTTACCGATGGCTCGCCAGTCGAGGTTCGTCCATGAACCGGAAACTGGGTCCCGCGGGCAACTTCGCCCACGCCTTCATAAATTCGAAGCTCACTCCACTCGTGATAGCCGGTTCGGTATTGCTCGGCGCCTTCGCTGTCTGGAAGCTGCCGCGCGAAGAAGAGCCCCAGATCATCGTGCCCATGGTCGACGTATTCGTGCAGATGCCCGGAGCTTCTCCGAAAGAGGTCGAGGAGCGCGTTACCAAACCCATGGAAAAGTTGCTGTGGGAGATTCCGGGTGTTGAATACGTCTACTCGACCTCCAGCCCCGGTTCCTCTACTGCCATCGTGCGGTTTCTGGTAGGACAGGACGAGGAGAAAGCGATTGTCCGCCTGAACCAAAAACTAGCGGCGAATATGGACCTGATCCCTCCCGGCGCGTCGCCGCCCTTGGTGAAGCCCCGCTCGATTGACGACGTCCCGATCCTCGCCTTGACGCTTTGGAGCAAGCGGTACGGTGACTATGAGCTGAGGCGCGTAGCCGCGCAAGTTCACGATGTCGTCAAACAGACGCCCGATGTTTCGGCGGCGGTCTTGATCGGAGGGCAGAAGAGAGAAATACGAATCACACTGAACGCGTCCCGCTTGGCCGCCTACAACCTCGCCCCCATGCAGGTGGCGGCGGCGCTCGGCGCCTCCAACCGGCGTTTGCCCGCTGGCGAATATGCTTCCGACAATCATGAAGTTCTCCTGGAAGCAGGACAGTTCCTGCGAACAGCGGCAGATGTCCGCGAAGTCGTCGCGGGTGTCGCCAACGGCAAACCAGTTTACGTGCGTGATATAGCCGAAGTTAAAGATGGCGGTGAAGAACCCTCGGAATACGTTCGCTATTCGCAAGGCGGCGTGTCGTACCCCGCTGTGACGATCGCGATTTCGAAACGCCAAGGGACGAACGCCGTAACGGTGGCCGACAACGTACTTTCTCGGGTGGCAACTCTGAAGGGCAACGTTCTTCCATCCGACGTCCAGCTGACCGTCACACGCAACTACGGTGATACAGCGAAGGAAAAATCAAACGAACTCCTTGAACACATGCTGATTGCGGTGATCTCTGTGAGCATTCTGATCGCGATCACGCTGGGCTTTCGGGAGTCTCTGATCGTATTTATTGCCATCCCGGTGACGCTCGCCCTGACGTTGACTGTGTTCTATCTCTATGGCTACACGCTGAATCGCATTACGTTGTTCGCTCTCATCTTCTCGATTGGCATTCTGGTTGACGACGCCATCGTAGTGGTGGAAAACATTGTGCGGCATTGGCGAATGCCCGCCAATCATGCGCGGCCCAGCTTTGACGTTGCTGTGGAAGCAGTGGATGAAGTGGGAAACCCGACCATTCTGGCGACACTAGCCGTAGTGGGTGCGATTCTGCCCATGGCCTTTGTCGGCGGATTGATGGGGCCCTACATGCGGCCCATCCCGATTGGCGCGAGCGCGGCAATGTTGTTTTCTCTGATCGTTGCGTTCCTTGTTACACCTTGGGCTGCAGTACGTATTTTGAAACAAGGCGCCGCCAGCCACGAGGCCGTAGCGGAGGACTTCTTTACGCGCTTCTACCGCCGCGTGATGGGAAGCTTGCTCCATCGCCCCGTCGCTCGTTGGAGCTTCCTCGCCGGCGTTCTCGTCTTATTGGTCGGCTCTTGCTCGTTGTTCTACTTCGGCGCGGTGAAGGTGAAAATGCTGCCGTTCGATAACAAGAGCGAATTCCAAGTGATTGTCGACATGCCCAACGGCACAACTTTGGAGGAGACCGCCCGAGTCACTCAACTGCTAGCCGTGGAGGCGCAGAAGCAGCCGGAAGTGGTGAACCTGCAAACCTACATTGGAACGGCTTCACCTTACAACTTCAACGGCTTGGTCCGGCACTACTATCTCCGCAAGGGTCCGAATGTGTCGGACATCCAGGTTAATCTGCAATCCAAGGACGAACGCAAACTCCAGAGCCACGAAATTGCCAAGCAAGTGCGCGTTCGCCTGCAACCAATAGCTGAGCGCACTGGAGCTCGCATCAAAGTGGCCGAAGTTCCGCCCGGACCACCTGTTTTGCAGACCTTAGTCGCTGAAGTCTATGGTCCCGATCTCACTCGACGCGTTGCTCTTGCTGACCAGATGAGGAGCATCTTCAAAAAGACCGCTGGCATCGTCGATGTCGATTGGTACGTGGAAGACGACCAAACGAAGTTCGAAATTACCGCGGATAGAGAGAAGGCCGCGTTACACGGAATCAGCGAGGCTGACATAGCGCAGACGCTACGGCTTGCCTCGGCGGGCCAATCCGCTGGACTCCTTCACGTTGATAACGAAAAGGAAGACGTGTCTCTGATGGTCCGGCTGGACCGCGCCAGCCGTTCGGATCTAGACAAGATGCGAGCGCTGCGTATCGCCGGGCGGGATGGGCAGTCGATTGCGCTCAGCGAGTTGGTACACACCAAGCAGGTCATTGCCGACAAGAGCATCTATCACAAGAACTTGATGCCGGTGACCTACGTCACGGCCGACGTTGCAGGGGCGATGGAAAGCCCTGTGTACGCCATCTTGAAGCTGATGCCAGAGATTGACAAGATCGCGATTCCGGAAGGCTACAAGATCGAGCAGAACACCGCAAGCGTCCCATCCGATGCCAGCCGCTATTCCATGAAGTGGGACGGCGAATGGCACGTCACCTATGAAGTGTTCCGCGATTTGGGCATCGCCTTTGC
>JBDTPK010000221.1:0-5249 GCA_039932735.1 Nitrospirota bacterium | reverse complement strand
CTGAGGTATCGGTGAACATTTTCGAGCAGACGGCGCGGGTGTTGGAGTGGCCCAAACTACTCGAGGCCCTTGCCGGGCATGCCCGATCCACCATGGGGGCGGCGCGCTGTCGTGCCCTCGAATTGGCGACCAGCCTCCACGATTCACAGCAGCGTCAACAGGAAACGACGGAGATGGGACAGCTCCTCGCAACCGGCGAGGCCCTACCGGTCTTGGCCTTTCCGGATCTGCGTGACCCGCTCGCCCGGGCGCAGAAGGGGGGAGCGCTGGAGATTCTCGAACTTCGCGATTGCGCGATCCTGCTGGGCTTACTGGAGGAGAGCGGCCGTATTGTGGGGCGGCATCAGGAGGATGCCCCTGCGTTGGCATCCGTTGCGCACCCCCTGCTGGCAGTCGAGGAGCTGAGACCAGTAAAAACTTCGTTGGATGCAGCGATCCATTCCGACGGTTCGATCAAGGAGTCGGCGACGCCGGAATTGCGGCGCTTGACCCATCAGGTTCATGCGCTCAAACAACGGATACGGGATCAAGTAAGTCAGATGCTGCACTCGCACCGCTTTGAGGACATCCTGCAAGAACAGTATTTCGCCCAGCGGGAAGGCCGCTATGTCATTCCGGTGAAGGCCGACATGCGTGGAAGAGTTGCGGGGATCGTCCATGATGTCTCGGCCAGCGGGGCGACGGTATTTATCGAGCCGCGTGAGCTCGTTGAGTTGAACAATTCGATCAAAGTGGCGGATCTCGAGATCGAACGAGAAGTGCGCCGTATCCTCCGTGAGTTGTCTGCCCTCGTCGCGGCACAAGCTGAGGAGATGCTGGCAGGGCTCGATGCGTTGGCCCTGCTTGACGTGATTGCGGCGCGGGCTTCGTTTAGCCGACAATTGAAGGCATATCCCGTCCGGCTCAACGATGAAGGGCGTGTACGGCTGTTGCAGGCCAGACACCCTCTGCTTGCGTTTTCGAAAGCGCAAGTGGTCGCCAACGATATTTTCTTGGATGAATCGATCCAGGTGCTCGTCATCTCCGGCCCCAATACGGGCGGGAAGACCGTGACCCTCAAGATCGTGGGGCTCCTTGCCTTGATGGTCCGAGCCGGGTTACACCTGCCTTGCGACGCAGAATCGGAGATGGCGTTTTTTTCTGATGTCTATGCCGATATCGGCGACGCTCAAGACCTAGCTCTCGATCTGTCCAGTTTTTCTGCGCACATGATCCAGATGATACAGTTGCTCGACGAAACGGGCCGTCAGCGCAGTGGCGACGAAGCGGCTGTTTCGCGGCAATGGCTGGTCCTTTTCGATGAGCCGGTGACCTCGACCGATCCGACCGAGGGAGCGGCCCTGGCCGAAGCGTTACTGTGTCGTCTGGCCACGCTGGGGATGAAAGTTGTCGCGACCACGCACTACGGATCGCTGAAGGCTCTGGCCCACACGATGCCTGGCTTCGCAAACGCTGCGGTTGAATTTGATGTGAGGACCCTTTCACCGACCTATCGGCTCTTCATGGGGGTGCCGGGCGGGTCGTCTGCGCTTGAGATTGCCAGCCGGTTAGGGATGGACCGGGCCTTGCTGGATGAGGCGAGGCAGAAACTCCATACAGACGAGCGGGTCATGGAAACCATGCTGCATGACTTGCAAATCACGCAGCGGAAATTGACCGACGATCTGGCGCGGGCGGTTGAGGCCAGACGTGAAGCGGAGCAGGCAGAACAACGAGCGAAGGCCCAGTTGGCTCACCTGGAAGAGACAGAACGGGAAGCGCAGAGGGGCCTTAAACGAAAACTCAGTGAACAGTTCAGCCGTGCGCGGGCAGAAGTACAAGCCACGGTGGATGCCGTCAAGGGCGAACAGAAATTGATCAAAGCCAAAGCGGCGAAGCAACGGTTGTTTGAGCTGGAGGCGAGGACAAGAGCCGAATTGGCCCCAGCCGGCACGCCGATCCCACTTGAGCAGTTGGGGGCGGGAGATCAGGTCGAGATCAGGGGGCTCGGCATGACCGGCACACTACTCGAAACGACACAAGGAAACAAACGCGTGAGGGTGAAGGTGGGAGAGGGGGAAGTGCTTGCCACGGTGACGAATCTTATTGGCCTTGCACGAGGGGCCGCAGCATCATCGAAGCCGGCTCCACCATCGAGTCCTCGGCAGGTTTCGTTAGGCTGCGGACTGGGGCTCGGTGAACAGACGGTTGTGGACGTGCGAGGGAAGGCGGCGGACGAGGCGTTGGATGACGTGGTGGCTGCGCTGGATCGTGCCACCATGGCCGGTGCGCCGTTTCTGCGCATCATTCATGGCCATGGTACGGGAAAACTCAAAGCGTCGTTGCGAGTTTATTTGAAAGACTCACCCTACGTGACTGGGTTCCGTGCCGGAGATCGGGCAGAAGGTGGCGATGGCGTGACGATTGTGACGTTGAGGTAATGTGAGGAAGGACTGGCTGATCCTCTTTGCTCGCGCAACGCGCGGCCTCCGAAGGCCCTCGTCAGACGCGCGCAGTCCGGGGATTCAGCCAGGCCCTCCTCTTGAGAATGAGTGGAGTAAGATGAAGATAGACAAGGAGCGGCTAGATGTCCTTCTTGCTTGCAGAACGCGCACGATAAGAATGTGTTCGTTCGATGTGTGTAGTGAAGGACAATCTGGACGCTCCCTTGAAAAGAGGTGAAGAAAATTAGAAGGCCCTCGTCTGGGCTGATGGCACGTCATGGGGAATCGATTGCGAAGCAGTCTGAAGATTATGCCTATTCTCTTTTATTGAGGCGCGTCATCATAGCACCCAAGCCCAATACGATAGCCAAAAAAACCAGAATTATCGCCGTTAGCGAGCCGAGTACGCAGGGAAAGCTCTCGTTGCAGAAATCAAACATATATTGCCAAAACCCCCACATTTTGGTCTGAGCTAGGGTTTTTACAAACATCGTAGCCCCTCCTTGGCACTTCTCTTCGGTCCTAGGGTAGCGAAGTCAACTATGCCAGCGATTCGACGGCGACGCGTAACCGCTCGGTCAGCTTCGTCGCCGCAACCGGTTCTTCCGGAGCGCACGCGACTTCGATCGGTTCTCCGAAGATGATGCGCAACCGCGGGAACCCGATTCTGCCACGCGAGAGGGCCCGTGCTGTGCCGACGAGGCGGACCGGCACAAGCGGCGCGCCTGTCACGAGCGCTAGGCGCGCCGCACCCCGGTGCCACACGCGGTCGCCGCAGATGGTGCCTTGCGGGAAAATCGTGACGGCCTGTCCTGCTTCGAGTGCCTGCCGCATCCGAGCAAGAGCGAGTTGGTCGCCGCAGCCACGCTTAATTCCGACCGCGCCGAGCCCGTCGAGCACCCACCCAAGCAGTCGGGACTGCCAAAGTTCCGCTTTCCCGAGGAATCGCAGTTCCCGCGAGATCACCGACCCTAGGACGATTCCGTCGAGCACCGAGTCGTGATTGGGGGCGATGACCACAGGCCCGGTGACGGGGAGGCGATCGGCGCCGACCACCTCGATTCGATACATGGCGCGTACCAAGCCGCCGAAGAAACAGCGAACTTGTGCATAGGTCGGAGCAGGGAACGGTATATGACCCGCATTTTTGTTGGCCCGACGGTCGGCAAGTGTGTTCATCAATGATTCCATCAAACCTTCTCCTCATCCATGTCGCACATGGTTTAGACGTTACCTCTAGCCTAGTTTCTCTTTTTTCCAGGCTCCCCAGGCATAGAAAAACCCTATTGGTGCACTGATGAGGCAAATCCATGCTAGAGGAGACGATTCTGCGAACATCCAACCAGCAAGCGCGGTATAGATCGCTGCTCCGATGAAGTAGGCATACCAGGGAATCTTGTCTTTCTTTTTCAAAGGTGTGTCAGTTTGAGATGCCACGAAGCCCGGGCCAGCAGGTTTCAGAAATTGTGTAGACATTGTCAGCCTCCTCCTTCTTGAATGGTGAACCATGTGCCCGCGGGCTGGAGCGCACGGCTTCCTACGAACGGACGCTTGCCCACCGATTCCGCAGCCACTTCGATCGTAGGAACTTGTACCCGAGCCAGGCCATTAGCAGCACACCTAACAGTGGTACGACCACGGAGCTTACCAGCTTCTGATAATCGATCATCTGTACCCGCAAGAGATACTGATAGCGTAAAGGTTCCCGCCCCTCCGCTGTAATGATGACTCTGTACAGGCCCTCATCCAGCGTGGTCTGGCCACTGACTACTCCGGTCGGATGGTGACTCGGGCGCCAGTCTGCCACCGTCTGAGCTTCTGCCTCATTGCTCCCGTTCCCCTTCACGATCCGCAGACCGACCGGCACGTTACGCAGTGCCGGGTCCACAAGGTCCACGACCAGGAAGGTCTCGCCTGTCTTGGGAATGTCCGTGCAGTATTGAGCTTTCAGCTCGTATTGCGGCTGGTAGGCGTTGAAATGCACCGCGCTCTCACCGACCCAGCGCACGCAAGGGTCGACTTCCAAATCCGTTCCTCCATGCGCAGCAGCTGCGCTGGGGTACAGCGCGGCAACAAGAAGGAGCACCATAGAACCTGCTCGTGTCATGTGCCTAATCATGGCCAACCCTCCTGTGTTGAGATCTTGTTAAGCTTTGATCATCCGTTTCCATCGCTCACTGAGGAGACAGGCCCCTCCGGGGTGTAAAGAGGGTCCTATCTGCCTCAGCGGGAGACGCCGTGAGAGTCGCGGCGCCACCAATTCTCCATAAATAAACTGTGCATGAAGGAAGCTTTATTACACAGTTGTCAATGCCGGGTGAGTCGCTGCTGATTGCGACGTGAGGCACCGATGCCTAGCCTTACGGGATCGACAATCGCCCCGCAGTTGATGCAGCGCCGTCCCCAAAATCCGTCGCCACCCGACCCGAGCACAAAGTCTTCAAAATCCTCAAATACCTTCACCCCCCCAGCGTGTGCATCTCATTGTATGTCTCCTTCCTTGATGGGGGTGTGCGTCTGATACGTCGCACTTTCCCACTGTTTTTCCTGCTAGAATCTTGAGGGTCTGCTCATGTGGCACAATAGGAGCACCCGCAATGGGCACAATGCCGCCGGTGCCCGTGAGTCTCGAATTTCATTGTCAATGTGAGTCTACATCTCAGTACATGTCCATGATGGCTTTGAGATCACTGCCACTGATCACCTCGCGATCGAGCAGGACTCTTGCTCCTTCGATGAGCGCGCGCTTCTGTTCAGCTAAGTGCCATCTCACGCGCTCGTATTGCTCATCAATGATACGGCGTACTTCACAGTCGATCTCGCGGG
>JBDTPK010000220.1:0-5266 GCA_039932735.1 Nitrospirota bacterium | reverse complement strand
GCATTTGGCCCATCAAGCCGGACACCTCCATGCCGGCCTGGATGAAGCGGAAAATATTATCGATCAGCAGCAGCACGTCGCGGTGCTCGTCGTCCCGGAAATATTCGGCCATCGTCAGCGCCGCGTAGCCCACGCGGAAACGGCTGCCAGGCGGTTCGTTCATCTGTCCGAACACCATCACCATGTTGGGCAGTACGCCTGCCTCTTTCATGTCACGGTAAAGTTCCTCGCCTTCACGACATCGTTCGCCTATACCGCAAAAAATGCTGACGCCCTTCTGGTGCTCGATCATGTTGTGGATCATTTCGGTAAGCAGTACCGTCTTGCCCACGCCGGCCCCGCCGAACAGACCCGCTTTGCCGCCGCGCTCGAGCGGCACCAGCACATCGATGACCTTGATCCCCGTCTCGAAGATCTCGGATTTGGTGGTACGCCGCGCTAAGGGCGGCGGGGCCCGATGGACTGTGCGCCATTGGACATCTGCCGGCGCCGCCTGGCGGTCGATGGCGTTCCCGAAAACGTCGAACATTCGCGAGAGAGTGCCCTTGCCGACTGGCGCCTTCAACGGCCCGCCCGTGTCTTCCACCGCGACGCCGCGGACCAGGCCTTCGGTGGGAGTCAACGCGATTCCGCGCACGCGATGCGCGTCGAGCTGAGCCAAAACCTCGATGGCAATTTGCCCGTCCTTCGCGTGCAGCAACGAATAGATGGGCGGCAAATGTGCCTCGAACCGTATGTCTACGACACTGCCGCGCACCGAGACCACCGCGCCGAGGTTCGAAGGGCTGGCCTTGTTCTCCATCATTGCCTTACACTTTTCCTTCCGGCGGGTCGGCGACTCCTCGCGGCGGCAGGAAATCCGGCAGGTCAAAGCGGGCCACGCCAATCCTGTTGTCGGCCATTCCGTAGTAAACGTCGAATCGGTCGGGTGAGCCAAGATCATTGCGCCGGTCGATGCCGGTGGGGAACACGACGTTGGGGACGGCTCCTTGGCGTTCTTGCGGTAGCACCGGGGTCAACACCGGATCCGCCGAACGATAGCGGATAATGCGCGGATGCTCCTTCGAGTGCACCATCACCCCGGCCGAGTAGCATAAGTGGCGTCCGCCGTTGCTCGACTCCACCACTTCGCTCACCCCGTGGTAAACGATCAGCCAGCCGTGCCGGGTCATGACGGACGGAGTGCCACCGCCGATTTTCAGCCGTTCCCAGGGCGACACGGGAGTCGCAAGGCGGTGATGGCAGGCAAAGTGGCCGAGGTGATATGGATCACTTGCCACCAAGGTCATCGGGCAGTAGGAAATCCAGATGCTTTCCCGGTCGAGATCCACATCACGGGACGCGGGGTGGCAGGCGGTTTCCTCCGGCCGGGTGCCGGGAAACAGCGGCCAGTGGAGCATGGCCAGTTCCGGATGCCTGGATGGATTCGGGATGGCGACGGGGAACAGGCTGGCGTCTTTGTCATCCACGTCGCCGATCTCGGTGCCGTGATACTGGCCAAAAGTCGCGAGCCCCACACGCTGCCAATGGAAAAGGCCCGCCGATTGGGCCAGGGCGATCCGCGGGCCTTGGGACGAAAACGCCGTATAAGTCATCATGTAGCGCTGGAGCGGTTCCACGAACGTGATTCGAGGATCCTCGCAGCCACCGCCGCCGTCGGGCCGCCGCTCATAATCGGCTTCCGGCTCCAGTGCGATGCCGAGACGCTCGATGCCCGCCGGATCGCCGGCTTCATTGAACCGCACTCGTGCAATGCCGATGCGCGAGTAGTTCCCTTTCGCAACCAGCCGAGGGAACAGGTACAGTTGACCATCGGGGCCGCGAACGGCGGCTGGATTCAGTACGCCCTCAATCTCCTGGGGATTACCCGGCTCCGGCTCCATCAACACGCCGAGGCGCTGCATCATGAATCCGCTCATTGAACTTCCCTCATGCGCAAATCGCTTCCTGAACGTGATCCGATAGACATGCGATGGCCGTTTGGATGACGCGCTTCGTCTCATGGGGTCCCTGAACACAGACAGAAACAACACCGGCCTGTTCCGCCGGATAGTCGTTTCCTCCCGCGAACAGTGCATCGCCGACGAAAATCATTTCCTTCAACGAAATGCCAAGAACGTCTCTTAGCTTCCCGATTCCGTATGCTTTGTCTATGCCGGGTTTCGTGACATCGATGGACGTCGCGCCGCCAAGCCGGACAGAAAAGCCGGGAATCAAAAGATCGAGAAGCGCCTTGATCTTCTTCCGCTTGGTGAAGTCAGGGTCCCATTTCTTCTTTTCATCCAACGGAGCCTGCTGACCTAGCGCAGAAAATGTGATTTGGCTCCCCCGGTCTTCAACCGCCTCGCCGTAGACGTTTTCAGCCTGAAAACCAGACTCCGAGACCGCCCTGTTTAGCGAGGCGACAATTTTCGTCTTCTCGCTGGCAGTGAAATCTTCCGAGTAGATCTTTTTCCACTCGCCTGTGTGGCGGAAGAACTTGGTTCCACATGTAGGAAGAAGCGATAGGTTTGCCAAGCTCTCGTCGTGCGGAAGATGAGAGAGCACCTGTTCTTCAAACTGAGGCCAGCTGCCTCCGGAAATCACGGCCACCTTGACGATACCGAGAAGGTCATGTAGTAGCCGGGACATATCGGCATCGATAGGCGACTTACTCTCGGCAAGGGTACCGTCCAGATCGAACACTATCAGCTTTTTCATTCCGGTATCTCGATTTCCAACACGTTCACTGCGCCTCGCGGCTGGAACGCACACACGCCGAGAAACGCAGGCAACAGAAAGATGTCGCCTTCTCTGGCCGCATAAGTGGCTCCGCCGTACTCGACTCGCCCCAAACCCGCGATACATACCAACACACGCGACACACGAACGGAGCCCACGGTAAACCGCGATTCTCCGCGCATGCGCCACAACCAGAAATGTTCACAATGGAAGAGTCTCTCGCGCTCCACCGGCGAGTTCACCTCAACTACTGATGTCACCGGAGCCGCGATCCCCTGCGCAAAATCAATGCAAGCGAGCGCCTGATCGACTTGGAGTGCCCGCGGCTGGCCTGTCTTGGCGTCAACATGGTCCCAGTCGTACAGGCGAAACGTCACGTCGCTGTTCTGCTGAACCTCGAAGACCACGATGCCGCCGCCCAGGGAGTGAACTGTTCCAGCCGGTATGAAGACGGCATCCCCAGCCTTCGGAGTGAAGAATGTGAGACGGTCCGCTACGTCTCCGTTCGCGAGAGCCTGTCGCAGACCGGCTTCCGTCGTGCCTGGCTTCAGTCCCGCATAGACGCGGCTCTTTGGCCCCCCCTCCAGGACGACCCAGGCTTCGGTCTTTCCGGTCTCGCCCGCCGGCAGCAGGTCCGTGCGCGTATCCGCCGGATGCACCTGAACGGAGAGCATTTCACGCGCGTCGAGGAACTTCAACAGCAGTGGGAAACGGCGAAATCGCCCGGCCAGCTTTCCCATCACCTGTTCTGGAAACTGCGCGAGGAGTTGAGAAAAGGTCTGCCCTTTGAGAGGCCCATCGGCAACACGGCTCTGATGGTCATCGCGGTCGCTGAGTATCCACGCTTCGCCTATGGGATCGTCGCCCGGCAGCGGTGCTGCGAGCAGGCCGGCCAAACGCCGGCCGCCCCAGAGCCGATACTGATAGATCGGTTCGAATCGTAGAGGATATAGAGCTATTGGACTCATGCGTGTCGCTATTGCCCGACGGCGCCTGACAACGGCGGCCGCGCTTGTCCGCGGGGGAAGAACGACAAGTTATTACTCATGACGTAGATTGTGATGTCCGTAAACATGAAAAACAGGCCGACCCAGAAGCGCCAATCATGATGCGCACGTTTCCAGTAGGGATCAGGTTCGTGACGAACACTGCCGCGAGCCGGGGTGCCGTGTTGATGGGAGCTGTGCTTAGTCTCATTCATCGGGATCGGACCCCAACTGCATTCGCGCGTTCATCCTGTTCCATGGCGGCATCGTATTCGCCATTGCGCGCAGCCCGGTTGCAACTGGCTCGATGCAAGAGAGCCTGCTGTGCGACCGGTACTTGGGCATCCTCGCCGTGCCAAATCTCCAAAGCCGGTTGCTGAATAGCACGCGCGAAGGAGAACGCCAGCGCCCAGAGTGGCGATTTGAACCTGGCATTCATGGCATTCAACCGGGCCGAGGCCAGTTCAGTGGATTGGCCGCCCGACAAGAAGGCAATCCCCGGCACTGCAGCGGGGACAGTCCGCAAGAGACAATGCACGGTGGCGTCAGCCACCTGGTCTACTGTTTCCTGCTTGGGACAGGTCAACCCCGGAAGCACCATATTGGGCTTCAGGATCATACCCTCCAACATCACGCGTTGGGTGCCGAGCTGCATGAACACCGTTCGCAGGACTTCCTCTGTTATCTCGCGACACCGCTCCAGGGTATGGTCGCCGTCCATGAGCACTTCCGGTTCGACGACGGGAACCAGTCCGGCCTCCTGACACAACGCGGCATAGCGAGCCAGCGCCTGTGCGTTGGCCTCAATACAGCCCCAGCTAGGAATGCCCTCGCCCACGGCAATCACCGCCCTCCACTTGGCAAAACGCGCGCCCATTTGAAAGTACTCAGCCAGACGCGCGCGCAAGCCGTCTAGTCCTTCGGTGATTTTCTCTCCGGGATGAGCGGCCATATCCTTCGCCCCGGTGTCCACCTTGATTCCGGGGAGGATTCCCGCATCGGCAAGGACTTTCACAAAGGGCGTGCCGTCTTTCTTCTTCTGGCGGATGGTTTCGTCAAAAAGAATTGCGCCACTGATCGACTCACCGAGACCGGGCGTGGTTACAAGTAATCCCCGATAGGCGCGCCGGGCCTCCTCGGTCTGGGGAATGCCCCACTTGGCGAATCGTTTGTTACAGGTCGGAGTACTTTCGTCCATCGCGAGCAGGCCCTTGTCGCCCGCCACCAGCGTGTTCGCGATACCGATCAGTTCTTGCGTGTTCATTTTGGGCTGCTCCATTTCCAATTGCGAATCTCCGGCAGGTCCTGGCCGTGCTTGTCGATGTACTGCTTGTGCTCGATCAACTTGTCCTTGAGCTGCTGCTTCAGGTAGATGCCCTTGTCGCCGGTCCGCGGCACGCGGTCCACGGTGTCCATCACCAGGTGGAAGCGGTCGAGATCGTTCAGCACCGTCATGTCGAAGGGCGTGGTGATGGTGCCTTCTTCCTTGTAACCGCGGACGTGGATGTTGTCGTGGTTGGTGCGGCGGTAGGTCAGCCGGTGGATCAACCACGGATATG
>JBDTPK010000219.1:0-5282 GCA_039932735.1 Nitrospirota bacterium | reverse complement strand
GAGCATAGCGCCGACCTTACTGGAAGGGGGAGAGTGCGTCAACTCCAGCCCGCATGACTCATGAGCGCTTCTGCTGCAATCGCGGATTCGTCGCTGCGACGAGCCTTCGGTGGGCAGGCTCGCCACTCGCTCCCTCGACGTACTGTTCAAGTACGCCTCGCGGCTCCGCATGCCCGTCTCGCAATACGACTGCGCGATTTTGCCACGAACCGTCATGAGTAATGCGGGCTAGTCCGTTATGAAGTCAGAGGGATGGATCGATGTCCAGATTCGTACCGCCGTTGATGCGGCAGAGTTGCTCGGCTTGCTGGATGATCCTGCGATCCAAGGCGGATGGGAGGAACAGGGGGTTGTCCATTTTTATTGGCAGAAACCACAGTGGAGTATGGAGGCCCATGCTCGTCTGTGCAGGACGTTGCGGAGACTTGATCCCGCTGTCTCGGACAAAAGAGACATTCGTGTTGAGGAAATACCTGATCAAGATTGGAATAGGCAGTGGGCTCAGTCGGTCAGGGCGATCAGGATCGGCAAGCGGATTGTGATCAGGCCGAGTTGGGAGCCGGTTGATCTGCAACCTAGCGACGTTGAAATAATCCTCGACCCGAAGCAGGCATTCGGCACGGGTCACCACGCGACGACCAGGATGTTGCTGGAATGGCTTGAAGACCGGATTCACGGCGGCGAGTCTGTGTTGGATGTGGGGGCTGGGAGCGGCATTTTGGCGATGGTTGCATTGCGGCTAGGAGCAGCCTCGGCCCTCGGAATAGAATGCGATCCTGTGGCGGTGGATTGCGCACGCGACTATGCCACAGAGAACGGATTCGGAAACAACCTCGCATTTCGGTGCGGTATGCTGATGGACATTGACCGGCATGGCGAGCTGCGACCAGATCTGGTACTCGCCAATCTCGACCGCCACACGCTGGTGCTGCTGTGCGATGCATTGGCGCAGTACGTGGGCCACGGTGCGCGGCTCTTGCTGTCCGGCATTCTCATCGAGCAGGAACCAGAGATCGTTGAGGCATTCTCCAAGGTCAGCGCCGTGTTGTTGCAGCGGCGTGAACAAGATGGCTGGGTGGCGTTGGAATTGTTGATGCCAGAATCCTGCGAAGGAGTGAGTTGATGACTGAGAATGGACGACCACCCTATCCCCATCTGTACCAGATTAATGTGTCAGACGGAGGTGTGCCGAAACGGCCTGTATTGGAGGCCATCATCACGAAAGCCGGAGTTGGGGGCGATCGGCAGCAAAACCTTAAGGTGCATGGCGGCCCCGATCGTGCGATCTGTCTCTATTCGCAAGAGCTGATCGAGCGGCTGCAGGACGAGGGCCATTTGATCGAGGCCGGGTCCTCAGGAGAGAATCTGACCCTCGCAGGACTTGAATGGGAGAAGCTGACACCAGGGGATCGGCTCCAGATCGGGCCAGAGGTCCAGATAGAGGTTATGAGTTATACAAGTCCCTGCGACAAGAACGCCCAGTGGTTTCGGGAAAGAGACTACCAGCGTGTGTCCCAGAAACTGAACCCAGGATGGAGTCGGCTCTACGCGAAAGTGCTGCATAAAGGGGTGGTGAGACCGGGAGATGAAGTGGTGGTCAACCCCGAGAAACATGTTGAATGATGGATGTGGAATGGTGAACGACCATGAATCGAACACTTGAGCCAGAACTCATGGACGATCCGGATCAGGCGCTTGTCTATGCACAGGCGGACTTCTCACAAGAAAACCAGGGATTCGTCGATCGCTTTCACGAATACTTTCCCGATTTTTTTGAAGGGCATGTGCTCGACCTGGGCTGCGGGCCAGGCGACATTCCTATTCGGTTCGCTCGGACGTTTCCTTCTTGCCATCTCACCGGGGTCGATGCATCGGAGCCGATGGTGCGGTTGGCTGAAGAAGCCGTGCAACAGGCTGACTTGTCAGGTCGCATCGCCTTCCGCTGTGAACGGTTTCAAGATCTAGCAGGCGCCAATGTCGCCGATGCCGCCATCTCCAATAGTCTGCTGCATCATGTGCCGAATCCCCTACAGTTTTGGCACAAGTTACGATTGGCCGTGAAGCCAGGCTCCCCTGTGCTCGTGATGGATCTGCTCAGACCGGAATCGCCGGAAGAGGCACAGGCCATGGTTGATCGGTATGCTTCCGGAACTCCGGACATTCTGAGGAGAGATTTCTACAACTCACTGCTTGCGGCATTTACGGAAGATGAAATCAGCGCGCAGCTAGCCCGGATGAATCTAACACGCTTGATCATCGATGTGCCGGATGATCGGCATTGGGTCGTCGGCGGCATCATCCACTAATCCTCAGGATGGTGAAAACGGTCCCCAGCGGCGTTCTCACCTCGGCCACATCCTCAGCGTACCTTAAAGGATACGGCTGCAATGTGGCCATCGGCTGCGGCCTTGCATGGTCAACCAAAAATCCTCTTTGCTTCTCAACTCCGACTTCGCATGGCCCTCGCGCGATGGCGCTTGCTTGTGTATGCTACTGCGCCATGAGGTTCTCGCTCGGAGTCTCTATCCTCGCCCCGCTCTTGATCTGCATGCTGGCAAGTACTGACTTCGCGCAAGCCCAGCTTGAACACTTACGAAAAAATAGACCGGTCGAACAGGCGGCACAAACCGACACCCCGATGGCCAAAATTCCAGCCGGTGAGTTTGCAATGGGAATGGACGGGATGCAGGCGTTGGAAGATGAGCGTCCCAAGCATCAAGTCTGGCTACCAAATTTTTTCATGGATCTCCATGAGGTAACGGCGGGGCAGTACGCATCGTTTCTCGCTGTCACAAACCGAGCCGCTCCATGGCAATGGAACACCGTCGATCTCACTCAGCATCGCGATCGTCCTGTAATCGGCGTGGATTGGTCGGATGCTGATGCCTATTGTCGATGGAAGGGAACGCGGCTTCCCACCGAAGCGGAATGGGAGAAATCGGCCAGAGGAACGGATGGAAGGTTATATCCCTGGGGCAATTGGATTCCAAGCAAAGACCTGGCAAATTTCGCGTTGGGTGCGCGGTTCAGCTATAGCCAGGTCTTGATGCCTGTGCAGTCTTATGAACAAGGCAAGAGCCCCTACGGGCTCTATCACATGGCTGGGAATGTCTGGGAGTGGGTGCAGGATTGGTACGCAAGGAACTATTACGAAGTCTCCCCGGAACGCAATCCGCAAGGCCCTGAGCAGGGGCAGTTCAAAGTGCTACGAGGTGGATCGTGGTCCGACTTGCCGAAGTATCTCCTCACCTATGGCCGCTTTACGCTCTCGCCTGAGACTCGCAACAGCTACACCGGCTTCCGTTGCGCCAAATCGTAACGGCTGTTTAGGAGAAGAAGAGGGCGAGAAGGAATAATCCTGTCAGCGAGCACAGCGAGGTGAAGTAGAGGATGCCGGTTCGATCGCTCAGCCAGGCGGTCCTCCACCCATGGGGATAGAGGGTCTGATGCTCTTCGACCAGGCCTTCTTCATAAAACCCGAGTGCTTGTTCGAGCTGAACCAGGACTTGTTTGGCCTGCCGGTGCCGGTATTGTTGTTGAACGATCAGACCGCAGAACAAGCCGCACCAGATCACGCTTGCAAGCATGATGCAGAGGATGTCGAAGAACGTCAGCTGATCTTTGTACGGACTCAAGAGAAACGCAAAGAGCATCGTAATCAGACCCAGTGAACCTACGATTGTGAGCCGCATCATCTGTTCGCGTCGCTGGTACACCTCCTCTTTATAGAGGGGGTAGAGAACCGTCAAGACCTGTTGGACGCTTTCGGTAATCATAGTGTATTAAACTGGATCCTCATACGATCCCCGCTTCATAGGGATATGGGTCACGAGCCACTCGCTGATCGATGCAGTCATCTGGCGAAAATCTTCCTCCCGAGTAAATTGGTGATCGGCGCCTGGCAGAAGATCAAGCCTCTTTGGCCCTTTCAGCGCGTCATACAATTGCTGGCTTTGATGGAGGGGGACGCATTCGTCCTGCTCACCCTGAACAATCAGTGTGGGGATGGTGATTCGTTCAGCCGGCCCATAGGCAATCTGTCTGAGGCAGTCGTCATAAAAGCCATACCGCAAACGGACCCGATCCGGCCCCCCCATGATGTTCGGAATCGTGTCCGTGGCATGCCACCGTGCCAACTCTTCAGCTCCGAATGTTACGTGAAGCTCTTCCGCAAAGTCCACCACAGGGCATTTGAGGGCCAAACAAGCGAGGTCGCGGCGTTGGGCCGCCGTGAGGATGGCAATGAGTCCTCCAAAGCTTGAGCCGACGAGCCCGATTTGGTCATAGCCTCTGGCGATGACGAGATCGAATGCGGTTTCGGCTTGATGCACGGCCAGGGTTGTTGTGATCTCTTCGAACGGTCCGTCACTGTCTCCTTGGCCGAAAAAGTCGAACCGAAATGTCGCCAGTCCCTGTTCATTGAGAAGGCGGGTCAAGGTCTTGTTGGTCGCGCTATTCTTGCTGGAGAGAAACCCATGGCACAGTACGACAACCCGCGTCGTTGGTCCGTCAGGCGTACTCAAGATCGCGGCGACACTGTGGCCATAGCGATCATGAAATGTCAGGGCTTCTTCCATACGGTCGTCATTCGATCCAGCGGGCTGCAGAAAACCTATTTTGACATGCTCGAACTTCGTTGGCCAGAACGTGTAACACAATAAGAAAACACTCCCGCAGATTGCTCAAACAGGCCAAACTTCTCACCCTCCCAACCCCGGCGCGCCAAGACGAGCCGTTCCGCCGGCAAGCCCGCAGGCGAGTCGAAATCGGAGGCGTACCCTCGGGGATTCGATAGGGCGAGAACGCTGCTGGCGGGCTGTTTCAGCATCCTGCTAAGCCGGGAGAAAATAGAAATGATTCGTCGGTCCAGTGCCGTGACCGATTGCCAGGCTATGGCGAAGGGCTTCGGTGAGGTAGGTCTTGGCAGTCTGTACGGCATCATTCATGGACTTGCCTCGCGCGAGATGGGCTGCGATGGCGGAGGCGAACGTGCAGCCAGTGCCATGCGTGTGAGGCGTATCGATGAATTCTCCCTTGAATACATTGAAGAACCGGCCGTCATAGAGCAGATCGGTAGCTCGTTCTGCCGGGAAATGACCACCCTTGATCAACACATGTTTGCAGCCGAACCCGTGAATGATTTTGGCCGCGCGGCGTGCATCCGCAAGCGTTTTGATCTCGATGCCTGACAGTTGCTGGGCCTCATGGATGTTCGGCGTGACCAGCAATGCCAAGGGGAAGAGCTGTGTCTTCATGGCATCGATCGCCTCCGGCTTGAGCAG
>JBDTPK010000218.1:0-5299 GCA_039932735.1 Nitrospirota bacterium | reverse complement strand
GTTCGGCTATCCAGCGCGAAATAAGTTTCGCGAATTTTACAGAATGGGAGGAGGAGAGTAAATCTAAAAAAATCACAGCGTCGTTATGTTTGTGTTGTGGTTTGTTTACAGTCTCGACTCCGAGAGTGCCAACACGAACAGAGCGCCGAGTGCGGCATGGCCAATCCCCGCAGCCCACAACACCAGGCCGCCGATGCCCGACCCAGTTGCAGTCCAGAACAGAACGACGGCTGCCAGCACGTTGTAGAACGTGATCCCGATACTTAGCGCCAGACCGGCGGGACTCCGGACATCGTCACGTGCTTTCAGGCAGGCCAACCCCAGTGCGAACACCCCTGCACCGAGGAGCCGCGCCACGACCGCTGTGATCGCGTCCACCGGCACGCCGAGCAGCATCGTTACCATATGTGCCGGAGCGATCAGTGCCACCAATCCTGCGAGTATTTCAAGACCGCCGGCCAGAGTCAGTAAGAGTTTCAGCGACATCGCGTTTCCTTCCTTCGGAGCAGACCATTGCGATTCTCGATGAACACCGGCGCTACCTCAGTCAAGCTGTCGATCAGAGACTTGCGGCGTAGGTCTTTTAGCACAAGGCTTCAATCCGTTTCTCACATTGCGCATTGTAACCGCATGGGTTACAATGCGCCTGTGATCCGGCGCTTCACGCACAAGGGTTTGGAGCGGTTCTACCGCACCGGGAGCAAGGCGGGAATTCAAGTGAAGCATGCCGATCGGCTGCGCCTGATCCTGTCCAACTTGGATCAAGCCGAATCTGCCGAGCACATGGATTTGCCGGGTCTCGCGTTGCATCAACTGAAAAGCGAACGCAAAGGGATCTGGGCGGTGAAAGTCAGCGGCAATCGGCGCATGACATTCCGTTTTGCCGATGGTGATGCCGACATTGTACATTACGAAGATTACCATTGAAGAGGTGAGACTATGGGCATGCACAACCCCGCCCATCCTGGCGAAATTCTGAAGGAACTGGTGCTTGATCCCTTAGGCCTGTCCGTCACCGAAGCCTCTCACCATCTTGGTGTGAGCCGCAAGACACTCTCCAAAGTGCTGAACGGCCGTGGAACATTCACGCCGGAAATGGCACTACGGCTTGAAATGACCTTCGGGAAACCTGACGCGGCGCATTGGCTCAGGCTGCAGAACGCCTATGACCTTTGGGAGGCACGGCAACATTCCCGAATGATTCATGTCACGCCCATTACGGCTCATGCCGTCTAGCAGGATGCTGAAAAAGCCCGCCAGCGGCGTTCTCGCTTCGCTCAGAAGCTCAACGTACCGAAGCGTACGCCTTCGCCTCTTCGCTCGCTGCGGCCTTGCTGGGCGGATTTTTTGAGCATCCTGCATGGCTTTTCGTTGTCATCTGAGACCTGTATGCCTGTGATGACCCCAGGGGCGAGAAGAGTTTTTCCGCAGCCTGCTAGTCTCGGCTACAGTGACAACATCCCTTGATTCCCGGCCGGTACGCTCGACCGGCCCATCAACAAGGAACGGCCTCTCGACAGAGTGCTAAAAATCCTAGGGGCACTTTTTGCGTCGTCATGCTGTTGACATGTTAGCCACATGCAGATAGGCTACGGCCATGTCTAAGATGATTCAGCTTCGCCACGTACCGGATGACTTGCATCGAAAACTCAAGGCGCGAGCGGCTCTCATCGGCTTGCCGCTGTCTGACTACCTCCTTCAGGAAGTTCGTCGCGTCGCGTCGCGGCCCACAATCGCTGAATTAAGAAGTCGTCTTGCCCACCGACCCTCTATTGCACCAATGGTTTCTCCAGCTAAGGCCGTCAGAGCGGAGCGAGACGGTCGGTGATCGTCGTTGATGCCTCGGTCGTGATCGAGGTGTTGTTGAATACTCCAGCAGGCATTCAGATGGCCGACCAGTTTTTCGACCCAGACGAAACCCTTCACGCGCCCCATCTCCTCGATGTCGAAGTCGCGCAGGTCCTTCGCCGGTATGCGAGGACAGGTGAACTTGATGCCGCCCGGGGGCTCCAGGCGCTCGAAGATCTTGTCGATTTTCCGCTGACCCGATACCCTCATGATCTCTTTCTGTTCAGGATCTGGGAACTACGTCATAATGTCACCGCATACGACGCCGCATACATTGCCCTCGCCGAAGCGCTTGGGGCACTGTTGTTGACTCGTGATGCGGCGCTCGCCTCGGCTCCCGGGAACCGCGCGAGGATCGAACTCATTTGACGCGTCCGCTCGCCTGCCGGTCAAGTCGTGAAGTGGAGCAGCGCCTCAAGATCCTTTTTCACCTCGTCGATTCGAGATAAACACAGGGCGCTCCCGCCTTAACGGGAGCGCCCTCAGATGACTCACCAACGCTCGATCAATCCGCCAGCTGTTTGCGTACGTGGGCTTCGCTCACAGCGCGCTGCTCTGTCTCGGCGTTCGCCGCCTTCATGTCTTTGAGTTCGATCGTCACCTGGTGGATCGTGCCGGTGAATTTGGCCGGCACCGTGTAGGCCTCCGTGACCGGTGTACCTTCATCCACACCCACATCGGCGCCTTCGTCGGCCGAGAAGATGCAACATTGCGTGTGTTCAATCCGGCCTTCGGTCACCTTCTGCCCATTGACGATGATCGTACCGATACCACCCTTGCCCATGCCAGGGCCGTCAGATGCAAACTCATACCGAATCGTCGCCTTGCCGGCGGCAATCGGCTGTGAGCCGGCGATGTCGAAGTGCTGCAAGCCAAGAAGGTTGTACGTATAGGTCGGCTTGCCGTCTTTCAGATAGAGGCTCCACCCACCGAACCGACCTGCCTGTGCAAGAATCACCCCGCTGGCGCCGCCCTGGGGAATCTCCACTTCAGCGGTAATCGTGTGCGACCGGTTCTTCGTACTGATGAAGACGTTCTCCGACATACCGGTCATCCCTTCGAACACCGTGAGAGTCGTGCGTCCCGCCATCAAGTCCGGTCGTCCGGCAGTAGCCGCATTCATCCGCTCGAGCGTGCGGTCATCGATAGGCAGCACATGGTACTTGACCGCTTCCTTCAGGAAGAGCTGCTGCATTTCCTTGAGCTTCGCGGGATTCTTCGCAGCTAGATCATTGACCAGACTGAAGTCGGAACGGGCGTCGTACAACTCCCATGTGTCCTTGTCGAGCGTCGTCCGAGGTTTAAATTCCCACGCCGCTCTGTGGACGGTGCCGGCAAGCCAGCCGTCGTGATAGATGGCGCGATTACCGAGGATCTCGAAATACTGAGTCGTGTGTCGTGTCTTGGCCTGAGCATCCTTGAATGTATAGGCCAGGCTCACCCCTTCGATCGGAGTCTGGGTGGTGCCGTTCACCACTTTTGGCTGCGGCAATCCGGCGACTTCCAGGATCGTCGGCGCCAAGTCGATGACATGGTGGAACTGTGTTCGCAGCTCGCCTTTTGCCTTGATACCCTTGGGCCAATGCACGACCATCGGATTGCGGGTGCCGCCGAAACTGGACGCCACCTGCTTCGTCCAGGTGAAGGGCGCATCGCCCGCAACAGCCCAGCCGGCCGCGAAGTGCCCATACGTTGCCGGGCCGCCAAGCTCGTCATAATGCTTCAGGATGTCCTCCACGGTTTCGTGCATCCCGTTGAAGTACGTATACTCATTGAAGAGCCCGACCATGCCGCCTTCGGTACTCGAACCGTTGTCGCCCACGATGTAGAAGATCAGAGTGTTATCGAGCTGACCGGTCGCGCCGATGGCCTCGACCAACCGGCCGATCTCATGATCGGTGTACTCGCCGAACGCCGCGAACACTTCCATCTGGCGCGCAAAAAGCTTCTGCTCGTCCGGTGTCAGTGTCTCCCAATCCTTAATCGCTGCAGGCTTGGGCGCGAGGGCCGTGCCCTGAGGCACGACGCCGAGTGCGATCTGGTGTGCCAGCGTCTCTTCTCTCACCTTGTCCCATCCCTGATCGAATTTGCCCTTGTACTTGGCGATCCATTCCTTCGGCACATGATGCGGCGCATGCGTCGCACCGGGAGCGAAGTAGGTAAAAAACGGCTTGTCCGGTGTGAGTGATTTTTGATAACGCGTCCAGGTGATCGCCTGGTTCGTCATGTCGGTCATGAAGTGGTAGTTCGGATCGTGCGGCACAGGAACTTGAGTCATCCCGTCGTAGACCAACGGCGCCCATTGGTTGGTCTCACCTCCCATAAAACCGTAGAACTTGTCGAAGCCTGAACGGGTCGGTCAACGGTCAGTTGGGCCTGAAGGGCTGACCTCCCAGGCTGCTGTCTCATGCGACTTGCCGAAGGCGGCGGTACTGTAGCCATTGAGCCGCAACATCTCCGCCAACGGCGCCACACTGTTGGGGCGCTGTCCGGTGTTGCCGGGAAACGCAGTGGCAATTTCCGTGATGCCGCCCATGTTGTTCGTGTGATGGTTGCGTCCTGTGAGCAGCGCAATACGGGTGGGCGAGCAGAGGGCGGTCGTATGGAAATGGTTGTAACGAAGTCCTTCGTTGGCGAGACGTTCGACCGTCGGCATGTGAATGGGGCCGCCAAAGGCGCTCGATTGACCGAACCCCATGTCGTCGATCAGCACAATAAGCACGTTCGGGGCGCCAGCCGGCGCCTTGATCTCGAACCGCGGTGGCGCCGTCGCCTTTCGCGCATCGAACGTGGTGATCGGTTTGAGTTTGGGTTCCGAAATCGGCAGCACCGTCCGGTCGAGTTTGTCCGCCGCCTGCGTCATGATGGGGCAAGCTGCCATTGCCGAACACAGCCCCATCAGCATGATGGCGCAGATGATCAGCCTTGAGTCTTGTCTCATCGTCTTCTTCTCCCCTTGTAAAGTTACATCGCTAACTGGCAAACCGGTGATTCGTGCCTTTCTGATGCCTGTGTATTACTTGGTGTACTGCACATGCATCATCTCAATTTTGCCGTTGAATTTGAACGGCGCCTAATCAAAATAATCCAACGACACGGGCGAGCCCAAATCGGTGCCGATGTCGAGACAGTCATTGGCGATAAACAGAAGTGGCGCGCTGACAGGCACCTGCCCTTTAACAACTTCCTGGCCATTCACTTTCACCGTCACATCCAGAGGACCGGCTGCTCTTTTGACGGCGTACTTCGTTTCGACTTCGATCTTCACCTTGCCGGTCGGCAGCTTGTTCTGCGCGGCGAACTTGGTGCGTTGGATCTCAAAGAGGTTGTATTCGTAGGAAAGCGCGCCATCTTTGATATAAAGGGTCAGGCCCCCCGAGAACCCGCCGAGTGAGTAGAGCACGCCGTTGGCATCGGCCGGAATATCGGCGTCAATCGTCACGATATTGTT
>JBDTPK010000217.1:0-5308 GCA_039932735.1 Nitrospirota bacterium | reverse complement strand
CATTGGTTAAGGCGGCGGGCCATCGCGTGGTGCAGGGCATGAAGCACTCCGAACCAGAGCGCATTACCCCAAAGCTGCTTGTGGAACTTCGCCGAATTACGGCGTACGATCCTGATCACCTTCCGCGCGAGATTGCTCTCATCGAGGCGTTAGAGCGGCGGCACCCGAAACTGCCACAGGTCGCGTGCTTTGACACGGCATTTCACCGCACGATGCCGCCGGTTGCGAAGCTGCTGCCGATCCCGCGGCGTTACGCAGCCAAGGGCGTCGAGCGCTATGGTTTCCATGGTCTGTCCTACGCGTTCCTGATGGAAGAGCTCAGCAGGCTGGAACCGGCTGCATTGAAGGGCCGGGTCATCCTCGCGCATCTTGGCAGTGGCGCCAGCCTGGCAGCCGTGCGCAACGGGAAGAGCATCGATACCAGTATGGGATTCACCCCAGCGGCGGGGCTGATGATGGGCACACGGACGGGAGACCTCGACCCTGGTCTTGTCTACTACCTATCGCGTGCAGAGCACGTGACTGCCGCGAAATTCCAAAAGATGGTGAACCACGAATCGGGGTTGCTCGGAGTATCCGGAACCAGTTCCGATCTTCGCGATTTATGCACACGTGAACGCTTCGATCTCCACGCAGCGAGCGCAGTTGAGCTGTTCTGCTACCAGGCGAAGAAGTGGATCGGCTCCTTCGCTGCCGCGCTTGGTGGACTGGATACGCTGGTCTTTTCGGCGGGCATCGGCGAAAACGCACCGCGCATCCGAGCGCGAATCTGCCGTGGGCTCGATTTCCTTGGCATCGAAATGGATGCCCGGCGCAATTCGAAGAATAGCCCCGTTATTTCGAAAGAAAACGGGCGGGTCACGGTGCGGGTGATCCATACTGACGAGGAATTAATGATCGCCCGGTCTGTTATCCGTATCATCAGGGCGGAAAAGCGGCCTGTACAGTGAGCCGTTGGGACGAACCCGGACCGCCGTGCGACGATCTGACAAATCGCCTCCTGCGCCGCGCGCTGGCGAGGACAATCGGACGTGGTGGCGAAACGCTGGCGCTCCAATTAGTTCGGCCGGCCAGGAGATCCTCATCATGCCCGCGACCCGCTGCATGACCAACCTTTTGCCGCAGCCTTGGCAGCCAGAACCCTGATGGAAGCACGTGGGTTGGTCCTGGGTACATCTCATTCGAACTGAGTTTGTTCGTTTGCGCCTCTTTCGGGTGCCCGCGTCGGCAAGCTCGTGGATCGACGAACCGATGAGGACCATACAAATCCGTGCGCTGTGGTACACGATGGGTGAGCCAGATTATCTAAGCGCGATGCAGGTTGAGAATTGAATCGAGCGTCTCTGCTGAGCAATGAATCCCAGTCGTGGACGCGCCAGAAAGGAGAATCTCGAGTTTGAAGTCGCCCTGCCGCCGCAAAGCGTAGCGGCGGTTACTTTCGAATTTGAATAATCCGATCATGGCGGAGAAGAAAACAGCAGGCGGCCGTAAGCTACCGGTAATGAATCCGCAGGGCACGGATGGGGAGATGCTTGGCGAACTTTGCCGGGTCACCTTCAAATATTTTCTTAAGGAGGTGGATCATCACACTGGGCTGATCGCCGACAAAACTAAGGCGCGATGGCCCTCGAGCATCGCAGCCGTGGGCTTAGGTCTCAGTACCTACATCGTCGCGGTAGAGCGAAATTTTCTATCGCGTAATCAGGCGGTTCGGCGAGTTCTGAAAGTCCTGCGATTCTTTCATGCCAGCCCGCAGGGGCTGCAGGCAGATGCGACCGGATACAAGGGCTTCTATTACCATTTTCTCCATATACGGAGCGGCAGGCGCGCGTGGAACTGCGAGCTCTCAACCATTGATACGGCGATCTTGATCGCCGGCGCGCTGACGGCGGCCAGTTATTTCGATCGCGACAATTCTGCCGAAACCGAAATCCGCCAGTTGGCCGATAGCCTTTACCGGCGGGTCGATTGGAGGTGGGCGCTCGATGGGAAGAAGACAATCACCCACGGCTGGAAACCGGAGTCCGGGTTTCTCCCGTATCGCTGGGCCGCCGGATACTGCGAGGCCCACATTCTGTACATTCTGGCTTTAGGATCGCCTACTTTCGCAATCGACCCCGCAGGCTATCACGAGTGGACCTCGACGTTCCAATGGAAGACATTTTACGGGACGGAGATGCTCTACGCCGGGCCACTCTTCATTCATCAGCTCTCTCAAATTTGGCTGGATTGCCGGGGAATACGAGACGCCGCGAACTGTCGCGCGGGTATCGATTACTTTGAAAATAGCCGACGCGCAACCCACGTCCAAAGGAAGTACGCCATTGAGAATCCGCTCGGGTTTGCTCACTATTCTGCGTTTGCGTGGGGATTCACTGCCAGCGATGGGCCGGGACCGGCGGTACGCGATATCAACGACGTGCGCCGGGAATTTTACGGATACATGGCCAGAGGAGCTCCGCTTGGGCCCGATGATGGCACTATTTCGCCGTGGGCAGTTGCCGCCTCATTGCCCTTTGCCCCTGAAATTGTTGTGGACACCCTGCGGCATGCGATCGAGCGGCTGGATCTGGTCCGCCAAAGCGCCTACGGCTTCGACGCAAGCTTCAATCCGACCTATCCTGAATCGAGAAATAGAAAACCTGGCTGGATATCTCCCTGGATCTTTGCTTTAAACCAGGGACCTATCGTCCTCATGATCGCAAATTACGAGTCGGAGCTGATTTGGAACACGGTCCGCAAGTGCGTGCATATCGGCGAAGGACTTCGTCGTGCCGGCTTTCGGGGTGGTTGGCTCGACAAGGAATTTTAAAATGGCGTCAAGGTGTGGCGAAGAAGAAGGCCAGCCCGAACAGAGCATAAACGGAAACAAGAAGCACTCCTTCGAACCATGTAGTCTCCCCATCCGAGGCAATGGAATTTACTACCAGCACGGCACCTGCGACAGCGATCAAATCGAGGGGATTCGTAAAAACCAAGTTCATTGGATGGCCTATGAAGTGCGAGATCAGGACCAGGGCTGGTGCAAGCAAGAGAGCTACTTGAACCGTCGAGCCTATACAGAGTCCCATGACAAGATTCATCCTATCTTGTCGCGCGAAGTACATTGCCGCGATGATCTCTGCTGCATTGCCAATGACCGCAAGCACGGTGATGCCGAGGAACCAAGGGGTCAGGCCTACCTGACTTGCGGTCCCTCGCAGGCTCGCCGCAATCAAATCTGCCTCTATTGCCACAACAGCAGTCCCGCCGAGTAGAATCCCCCAAAGACTTCCAGACCGGCCATTCTGGCTTCTCCTGTGATTTTCGAGGGGCAAAGTCGTCGGGGTGCGTTACGAGGGTATAAACAAGATTCGCTAAATAGACTAGGATTAGGATGACCGAAACGCTGAGGCTGAGCTTCTCATCGAGCGCCCCAGTGTTTGGGTGGGCAAATGAGCTGCGTTCCGTGTAGTCAAATAGGGCCGGAAGCATCAGCCCAATGATAGACAGGATCAGCAGACTGCCCAACAATCCTGCGCGTTCCCGTTGAAAGACCTGCTTCTCGCGTTTCCAACCTCCCACAATGATCGCCGCGCCTAGTCCCAACAGGCTGGTACCGATCAATGAACCCGTGATTTGTGCCTTGACGATGGCAGTGTCGCCCCTGGCCAGTACAAAAAGAGCCAAGATCAATTCCGCAATACTTCCAAACGTGACGTTTACCAGACCGCCAATAGCGGGTCCCGCCCCGCTCGCCAAGTTATCGGTGGCCCGCCGAATCCAGTTAGCGAGGGGTATGATCGCAATCGCACCAGTGACAAAAACCAAGAGCGGCGACGCGTGAACCCAATAGCCTAAGACCAGGGAGATCGGAACAAACAGCAGCAAGCCCGCAAGTATCATGAATCGCCGGTCAGGTTAATTTTAAGTGAGGCCCGAATCGATACTCCTGTCTCAGGTGGTCGGCCCGAAGCCGTCTGAAGGTTCGTTGGCTTCCTGCTGTCTTCGATGGCGCCCGAACATTGCGCTCTCAAGCGAAATTGATGGATTCCTGCCCCGGTAGAACGAATCGCGCAATGGTTCCGCCTTCTGGATTGTTTTCTAGCCAAATTCGTCCCCGATGAGCCTCAACAAATTCTTTGCAGATCGATAGCCCCAGCCCGAGGCCATCGGCGGAACTAGATTCCTCAAGCCGCTGAAACTTCCCAAAGACCCGATCAAGATCTTCCAGCGGCACACCCCGCCCTCGATCAGCCACGGATACATTTAACTCCCCGTCTATCAAATGGCCGCCCAGATGGATCGATTCATCGGGCGAGGAGAACTTGAACGCGTTGCTGAAGAGGTTTACCAGAACTTGTTTAATCAGTTCGAAGTCCATTGGAACCAGAGGCACATCCAATGAAATCTCGATAGAAACGCGTCGGGTCTGCGCCTGTTCTCCCAAATCTTCCAACGCCGCGCCTACGACGTCTGATAAATCACATGGTTCAAGTCTTACTCGCAACCCCCCCGTCTGAAGGCGAGTCACGTTCAACAGATTGTTCATTAGTCGATGCAGGCGCTTCGCTTCGTATTCGACCGTTTGCAGGAGTTGTCGCTCATGAGCTCGGTCAAGGGGCGCGACCGGGTTCAACATGCCGCTCACCGCCGCAGTGATCGCGGCCAGCGGCGCCCGAACCTCGTGGGAGACAGCCGCAAAAAGCGCATTCTGCACCCGGTCCGATTCATCGAGGAATCGAAGACGGCGTACTCTCTGCTCCAGGAGCCCCCGCTCAATAGCCAAAGCCGACTGCCCCACGAATCCCGCCAAAAGCTCGCGTTGCTGTGTGGAGATCCAGGCACCGGGTCGGGGCATCAATCCGAGTACTCCGATGACCCGCCCTCGAATGGCGAGCGGGAGGTAATGTGCGGCTGCGTCCGGTACCGCGGTCGTATCCGCACCCGCTTCCTGGCCGTGCTGCCAGCACCAGATGGCTGATTCCAACTCCTTGGCCGTTGCTGGGAAATCGGGAGTTCGAAATCGCTGTACCAACGACGCGTTCGTGCCCTGATCGGCGGGCAAGAAGATGGCCGCCGCGCGGTGGAAATTGATTTCGAGATGCTCGCCGATAACCTCCAATGCCTGTTCCAGGTCGCTCGTCAAAGTCAGAGATCGGCTGAATGCCGCCAACGCGGTCAGCTTGAGGTAGGTCAAGCCATTTTGAATCGCCAGCGACGCAATTTGCGCGGCGGCCAGACCATTCTCCAAATCCTGTCTACTAAACTCCCCGCCCGACTCTTTGTTGTGGACCTCAAAAAAGGCAATCACTTCTTTCCTGCTGTC
>JBDTPK010000216.1:0-5332 GCA_039932735.1 Nitrospirota bacterium | reverse complement strand
AACGACCGATTGGTACAAGTATTTCAAATGTTCCACGATCGATCCGACCTGCTTGTCCGGTGAAGTGATCAACGAGGTTCGCCGTCAAGGGCTTAAGCGGCTGTTCGTGTACAAGCTCCTGCACTATCCCCTTCAGACATTCCGGTTGCTTCGGCGGTTTCTCCGTTACATGCCGGCGCGGGATGTGGCCTACATCATCATCAAGCCGTTCCTGGGAAAAGGTAAAGGCGCCACAAAGGCCGAGGTGCTTTCGCGGGCGGTCGAACATGGCCAGTTGAAAGATGCTGCGGCAGAGTTGACACAGATGACGGATGAGATGCTCCACAGCGTGATGGAAGAGTCTCGGATGGAACGTATACGTATTCAACAGGAAGCAGAAGGCGCGCGCGAGTTGCCGATGGTCCACAGTCGCTAGCGCAGATGCTGAAAAAGCCCGCCAGCTTCGTACTCGACTCATCGAAATCCTCAACGTACCCTTGAGGGAACGCCTCCGGTTTCGATTCGCCTGCGGCCTCGCAGGACGAACGTTTTGATCATCCTGCAGGCTGGACTTCGGTTAAACCTCAATCCCCCATATCTGTTTCGCCGCCAATCCAATCGCATAGCTCACGCTGACAGCCAGCGTGATAATGACCAGGTTCAGCACGATCCGTCGTGTGATGTCCATGCCGGACAAGAATGCCAGAATCGTTGAGACGAGCACGACCATAAGGCCGGCGGTGACAATGGAGAAGAGCGCATCTGGTGCGCCGACTAAGATCGGCAGGACCGGCACCAATGCGCCGGTGATATAGGCCACCCCCACCACCAGAGCCGATCCCAGCGGCGTTTCTTCCATGGGTGTGATGTCCGATTTTTCACCCAAGAAGACTTTTCTGGCAATCTCGATCGCCTGCACCTCCTTTTCGCTATTCAATGCCAAGAACGAACCGGCGGCCATCGAGAGGGCACCGGCTACAGCTGTCGTCGATGCGGCAATCAAGACCAGCCTGGCGCTGCCGAATGCGCCAAAGAAACCACTCACCGCGCCGAGAATTTCTACCAAGCCGTCGTTGAGTCCCAGGAAAACATTGCGAATCCTTTCCGGGTTGATTTTCCGCTTCGTCAATTCCGTGACGAGCACGTCCTCGTGCTTGAACTCATCCATCAAAATGCCGCGCAAGGCTTCACCGAGTGGTTTCCCTTGATACTCGCGCCATAGTGCCAGATATTTGCGCACGCCATGGACCTCGATGGCCTCAAGCACCAGATGGACCGCGATCGAGCCGAAGGTCCCACAGACCAGCATCATGACGGAAAGTTTGATCCGCCGCCCGAGGTTCAACTCGTTGAGCGTAAGGTTGAAGAACTTCTGCCAGAAGGCCAGGTGAGTGGTTTCTACCTTGATCAGTTCATCGAGGGTGTGGTGCACATCCGACTGCGTCACCGCACGGAGCGCCTTGTAGAGCGATAGATCAAACAGCTCGTCGAGCACGAGCTGTTGTGCAAGTTTCGGATCATGGGTGGTAGAGGTTGAGACCATGTTCAGGGCCAGAGGAGGTGGAACACACCATCATCTTGGATCAAGGGCTTGGTGAACGGACTGGTCGTACTATCTGATCAGCCGACCAGGATGTAGGCGTTAATGCCGATCGCCGCGAACAGGGCGACGCTCTATATCGCCTTCTCATGACCGCACATCTGTTGCTGTGCTTTACAGACCGCCAGGGAGCACACGACCACCATCGTGGCTTACTGCTGAGTTGAAGAAAACGATACGCCGCTAGGGAAAGTAAGTCAACGAGCACCAGGTGTGGTGGGCTACTCGATGAGTGCTTGCTTCGTTTCATCCAGGTGCTTTTGGAGGTACTGCATGAAGGGGGTGCCGCCTGTTCCTACCGCCGTGGGATTGTCGGCGTGGGACTGGTGTTGGCGATGGATGTAACTGTCGGCGAAGCCGATATGGATCTCGCGAAACTTGGCAAGGAGATCGATGCAGGCGCAGTAGGCAGCCCAGAGATCGGAGGTGCGGGATTTTCGATCGCGAACATAGCCGGCGAGCAGCGGACGGCCCCGATCATTGATGGCCGTTTCGATGGCCTGAAGGAATGCACGGTGGCGCGGGGGCATATAGTCGCGCATCTCTTGTAAATAGAGAGTTAAGGGATCGGGAGCATGGGCGACTCCAAGCCCCGCGTCGAGGCAAGGCACTATTGTGCTTTGCGCGCCGGTCTCACCTCGGAATTGTTGCGGCCGCCCGGCATAGGATTCCACGCCCTCGTAGGCAAGCCCGTTCGGTAGGCTAGGGTTGTTCTTCCATCCGTGGATATAGGGCCGGACACGGTTGTAATAGACATAGGGATCGCAACGTTCTTTCATCCTGAGCAGGCTGCTCCTCATCGCCGTTTGCGCCGCCGCCAACGACGTGAGTCCCAGTAAGACCTCTTCCTCTATGTTTTCAGCTGCCCCCTTCATGGCCCGCAGGAGTCCAGCCAGCCCTAGTCCGGCTTCCCGCTCGATCTGGATGTGGACCACGACAAACCATTCTTCATCCAGGCCACCGAGAAAGTTCTGCAACAGCACAATGTTGTCGAGCTGAACCGGCTTCGTCTTGTCGAGCCGCCGCCAGTTGTCGAGTGCATAGGAGGCGTAGGAGAGAACTGGAGGCCGGCCAAGTCGCTGGGCGACTTCGTGCCAGGGTGTTGCAAGCTGCGGTGGCAGCGTCGCAGCCGGCTGGTCCGGCACTTCCCACACGTAGGCATGCCCGGCGAACGAAAGAATCCGCATCGCAGCCCGATAGTCTTCTGTGCGCCAGGTGGGAGGGATTGAAGGGAGCAGGCTGGGTTGCTCCTTGATGAACCGCCTGACTGTTCGAGCACTTAGTAGTTTCGGCAGCTCGCGCCCAAGATCGTTAAGCGTAGGGGAATCAGGCAGATGGCCAAGGGGGTCTTGTGGGAGAAAACCCTGTTCAGGCAAAATCTCGTAATCGGAGAACTTAAGAGCTGTGAAGTTGTTTGGTTCCATAGGGATCTCCGGCACGCACACCTCATCGCCGACCCCACTGTACCACACATAGAATGAATCACAATCGACGTATGAACGCCTCTGTTTGCTTTCTTGCTCAGCGGCCTGACAGTATTTGCCGTGAATTTTCTGAACGAAGGAGCATGCCATGCTGAATAACTCGACGAATGGCTCATGTATATGCGGGCCTCATTGGCTAGCAGGCTGGCTTGTTGCGCTGTGCCTACTGGCTGGTGCGGGATGCGCTGCCGGTACTTCTCGGCTCGATCGTCCAGACCGGGAACAGTCGCGGCTCATCGATCTTACCCATGCTTTCGGTGCGGATACAATTGTATGGCCGACTGAACAAGACTTCCGGCTCATCCTCCAGCAAGCCGGAGAGACGCCGGGAGGGTATTACTACGCCTCGAATCGTCTGGAGATGGCCGAACATGGCGGCACCCACATTGATGCGCCCATTCACTTTGCCAAGGATGGGCAGACGCTGGATCAAAACTAACCCGACTTGCCAGATATGCAGTCAGGCCATTAGCGGCACGGACGACTCGGCCTTGGATCATATTGAACAGTATTGGCGTGGAGGGAAGACGATTCCTGAAAATGCGAGACTAGCCCACCGGTACTGTAACTGGAAAAGGTCAAAGTCAGACTAAGAAGCGGGACAACCTCTCTTTTTGCCGTAGCTCATTGTGTTTTCGTTGTATCTCCCGGCATGAGCCGACCGGCTATCACCTAAAAGGCGCACTGCTCGCGCCAATAAGAATGACCTTCCCCCAATTCCGTGGGCACGCCGGTGACGGCCTCTGCCTCTCCTCCCTGAAATGTGCATTGGCTCTCATCTTTGTGTGCGAGAGCCAGCTTCATTTGAACAAGGAGGAAACAAGATGGCTACCAACAACAAACCCGCAAACCAGCTGCGATGTGGCAACATCAAAGCAACGATCTGGCAAAATGTCAGCGAGAAGGGTCCATTCTTCGCAACGACCTTCTCCCGCCCATTTAAGGATCAGTCCGGGGTCTGGCGCAATGGGACCTCGTTCGGTCTCAATGACCTTGAGGCACTTGTGACCGTCGCGTGTGACGCCAAGGAGTGGATCTCCGCTCACACCTTAAAACGCTGAGCCGATTCACTGGGAAGCCTCCGGGCCTCCTGGGGCTTCCTTTCGAAATCTTTTCTCCCATACTGTCTCGGATTTGGGGAAGCTTAAATAACCAATAGCTAACGGACATAAGACTGTCTGACACTTTCAATAGTAAAATCTGTATAATGCGCTCCTACCATGGCCAGAGAACGTCACCTTACCAAGGCTCCGATAACAGAGGCACTCATTGATATTCGAGTTAAGCTTCCTCCAGACAAGCAAGACCTAACTCTCATCAAGACGTTCACCCTTGAGATGCAGAAGCAATTTCCAGGACAATTTCCAGAAGAAAAGGAACTGCGAGATGTCCAAATGATGTTCGAGGTTGGGCCCCATCCTCGACAGGAAACTAAGTCCAGTCATGTTGGTTATCGATATGACAGCAAAGATGGCAAACGTGTTATCCAAATCAAGCTGGATGGCTTCACCTTTAGTTGGCTCAAACCATATGCAAACTGGGAGGTGCTCCGAAGAGATGCCTACGCCGCGTGGGGCGTCTATCGGGATCTAATGAAGCCCGAAGCGATTACTCGCATTGCTACCCGTTTCATTAATCAAATTGAAATTCCTGGACCTATGGTCGATTTCGACGTCTACTTGACAGCGGCTCCGGCAATTCCAAAGGCACTTCCACAAGCATACTCAAGTTTTCTTACCAGGATGGCAATTCCAGACGAGAAGAATCAAGTCATGATCATCATTACTCAGTCATTCCAGCCGGGAGTCAATCCAACAGTGATCCCTGTTGTAATTGATATCGATGTTTTCATGGAGAAATTGCTTGAAAGCCAGACGGTATCATGGGATACAATGGCATGGGATAGAATAGATAGCCTACGGGCTATTAAGAACCGGGTCTTTTTCGAAAGCATTACGGAAACTACAGCAAGGCTTCTCGAATGACTACTGCCGCACTTCACCATCCAATGGTTAACCTCCTGGGATATGCAGGTCCGAGCAGCCAGGATGCCGTTCTCAATTTTCTTCGAAAAACTTTTAAGGATTTTGAACTCCCAGCCAGCAGACAGAAAAGGAAAGAAGAAATAGATTCGGTGATGGACGCCTATGCTGAATCCAGACAAGCTGGAGAGGTGGCACAAATTTCCGAGCTCACTTGCAGGGAAACAATCGATTTTCTCAGAAAACTTCCATCCACTCTCCCAATTCCAGAAGTAATTGTTGAGCCC
>JBDTPK010000215.1:0-5343 GCA_039932735.1 Nitrospirota bacterium | reverse complement strand
TGCGCTATGTGTGTGGGTGTGCGACACGATGGCAAAAAATAATGCCATTAAGATGATTATGATCGATCAATTACCGCTGGCTGCCGTCACCGATAACATTCGGTATGAAGAGAAAACCACCGTTGCAGCCTTGTCCAATCCAATGATTGTGATAGGTAATTAGGGAGGTACGGGAGTGGCAACGACGACTGATACAAGAGAACGCATCATTGTCCCTGGTCCCGCCGGATTCCATCCACCGTCCGCAGCTCAATTGGGGGTCGCACTGCCTGACCCAGGGCAAGGACTATACTATGGGTTGCTGGAGGAGAATGAGGACAAGGTCATCGAGGAAATGGCTCGTAAAATGTTGACCAGCCCCAATGCCACGATCTTTCCAGGACCATTGGTGCTCTGGGCTTGGAACGAGCATGCCATTGAGAAGGCCAAAGCCGTGCTAGAAATTGCCGCCCAGATCCCTGACGTTATGATCATCCCCATGCCGGACTATCGCCCGAAATATCCAAAGATCGATCCGGAAGAGGTCATCAATCCAAACCATCCGAACCTGACAATTTGGGGCAACAAGATCGAGGCCTGTATCTTCATCGGTGTGCATTGTCATTATGCCAATTTGACCTTGAAAATGATTCGCGCCGGAACGAACTGTCTCACCATGGCAATTTGTGCGGAGCAGGGGCACGAAGATGCGATGCTGACGATTCGCGATTCGGACACGATCAAGTTGAGGAAGACCGCGCAGGTCTTCAAGCGGGTGCGTGAAGAAATGGGCATTAAGCTACCGGAGAACGGCGAGAACGTGCGATTTACCGGCACGCAAACGAGAGTTCACGGTGGGAAAACTCACACCAATCCCCTCACCTTTGCGCCCGTTGCCGTGGGCGTTGACGGCGCGGCTGCTTTCGGCCATTCGGCCGAGCAGATGAAGCGTGAAGGCTGAGTAGGGTCGAACCGCACGGGCGATATAGCTAAGAGGTGTTACAATGAGCGAAGCACTCGAAGCAGAACAAAAGACTAATCCGCAAGGCGATCCCATCACGAGTGTCGCGGCCCCTAAACCGGTCGAGACGGCTGGTGCAAGGAAAGACCCCCATGCCGAAGCAAAACGGCAGAAAGTGGTCACGCCGGAGTACTTGTTTCTCGAAGCCCCGAGAACGAAAGAGTTTATTACGGGCAGCGAGGCGGCGAAAGAAGCCGTTCGGCGTTCTAATGTGGACCTGGCCATTGCCTATCCTATTACCCCGCAGAGCGAAACGATGCAGCTCATCGGCGTACTCTACGGAGAAGGGTACGTGAAAGAGTACTATCGTGGTGAAGAAGAAGTCGGTGTGATGGCAGCGATGGCGGGCGGCTCTCGAGCCGGTGTTCGCTGCTTTACGGCGACCGCAGGACCCGGTACGCTGAGAGGTCTTGAAGGCATCGCGTCCTGGCCTGGGCATCGGCTACCCATTGTCGCCATGTTCACCTGCCGCGTTGTCAATGCTCCACTGGCCATTCAGCCTGACAATATCGAAGTGGCCTATTTATTGAACTCCGGCATGATCGTCTTCCATGCCGAGAATCAGCAGGACATGTACGACTACATCATGGCAGGGTTTACGATCAGCGAAAAGAACGATGTGACGCTTCCAGTCGGTGTCTGCTGCGACGGGTTCTTTGTGACCCATGCCCGTGGATATGTTCGGATGCAGGACCGCAGCATGAAGCTGCCTCCTCGTGAAGCCTGGCGTGGCGCAGTGCCGGTGCTTGATGCGGAGAATCCTCCCGCTCGGCTATCACGTGACGCCCCGGTTCAGAAGTCGAACTTCATGGCCTATAACATCCATGCAGTTTGGCAACAAGAAGTGTGGGCGGCAGTTGAGCGATCACGCAAGTACATTAATCAGTATATGGGCGGGTTGCTCACGGCTGAGAATGTGGACGATGCCGAGGCGGTCATCATTGCTTCAGGGAGTGCTGCGGCTCAGTCGCGTGAAGCCGTTCGTATTTGCGCAGAAAAGGGCATCAAGATTGGCCTAATAAAGGTTCGGTCGCTCCGTCCGTTTCCGACGAAGGAGTTACGGCAGCTTTGTGGCAAAGCGAAGCTCATCGTCGTTCCAGAGTTCAACTATGTCGGATGGCTGGCAAAGGAAGTGGCCACTGCGATTTACGGATACTCCAACGCGAAGATCATCGGTGGGCCGCGAGTGTATGGCGGCCAGTCGATGCCGGTAGAGTTGATCGTGGACGAAGTCGAGTCCGGTCTGACCGGGAAGAAGTCGAGTAATGTCGCCCAGTCTTCAATTATGGGTGGTGCCGTCAATCAGGATGACGTAGCGCACTTTATGCGCAGCATCTAGAACGACCGGTTTTGATGAAAAACAAGAGCCCGATCCCTTATGGGATCGGGCTCTTTGGTTTTTGGTTTATTTCGTTTGTGTAGTCTTCTATTGGGTTGAACAAAACACACCAGATGAACGAATCAGTGGTTTCGCTACCCCTGTAGCTCGTCTTGCACCATATCCTCACTCTCAGGCATGCCGTAGGCCACGTATTTGGCGTAGGAAAGATAGATCATCGCGCTGTCCCTCATCGCCTTGGAGCCTTGTGATAAACGGAAGACTTGGTCGGGGTTGTGGGCTGGTGCTGTCCCCATCGTCTCCACATGGCTTTGAAGGAGCATGGTGAATCGTTCCATCGAGTTTTCGACATCTTTGTAGGCCAGTAGAATTGCGTCTGTCATGGTTGTCCTCCTAGTCGGCATCAGCTTACACTATGCTCATGCATCCCTTCAACGAGAAGAAATTAGCTGGCCTGTCTTCGGAAGTTCTAAGAGCTTTGGAACGGGTATCGCACGACGGGGATTTTCGCGGTCACGCGCTTGCCCAGGCAGTCGTGAACCTATCACGTTTGTTTACGACCGCACGAACAACATTGCCCTTGCAGTACCTGAATGACCCAGCCCATGCTGCTGCCTATTTCTCGTACTTCCTCCCTGTGAACCTCTCGAAAATCCAAGTCCTGCTGGATGAGTTGCCGGACGACAACAGCACTGAAATATCAAATCGACCGATGACAGTGCTCGATCTCGGTTGTGGCCCAGGGACTGGATCCTTAGCTCTGCTGGATTGGCTGTGGCATCGCAGTCCGAAGCGGGCAAATTCCCTTTCGATCCTAGCTGCCGATGGATCTAACGCATCGTTGCAGGACGCGAAGAGGTTGTGGGAAGCCTATTGCCAGGAAGTCGAAATACCCGGCGCAAACCTCCGCTGTATCGAGGGGAATCTTGAGTATCCCCTGAAAGGCGATCTCGGTAAGCACATTGCGCGGACCAAGCCCTTTGACCTCATCATCATGGCGAACTGTCTCAATGAATTATTCCCTAGATCGATCGACCCCTCTGCGGAGCGGGCTGCGGTCGTCGCGCATCTGCTGCCGTTTCTTGCGCCGCATGGCACCATCATGATCGTCGAGCCGGCCTTGCGGCAGACGGCGAGAGCATTGCATCAGCTACGCAATCATCTGCTCAAGCAGGGCCTGTGTACGGTCTATAGTCCTTGCCTGCACGAAGGGGCCTGTCCTGCCTTGAACCATCCAGATGATTGGTGTCATGAAGAGAGACCCTGGCAGACACCTCCTGCAATTGCCGCGCTTGATAAGGACGTGGGGTTCATCAAAGACGCGTTGAAGTTTTCCTATCTGCTGTTGCGCACTGACGGTCGCACGATTGTGCTGCGAAGCCCGCAGACCTTCCGGGTTGTAAGCGAACTGCGAGGATTGAAGGGGGAGAAGCGGGCTTGGTTGTGCAATGAAACAGGGCGGCCTGAAGTCGGTCGCCTGGATCGAAAGGCCTCCCCTCACAATGCGTCTGTCGATAGCTGGCATCGCGGCGCGATCGTGCAGATCGAGAAGATCGTCCGCAAGGAGAGAGAAGGGAAGGTCTCGCCAGTTGGAAGAATTGAGAGCGATGCAGCAGTGCAGATCATCCGTTCCGTCTGAACTTCTGCAATCAGGAAATAGGAAACGTGCGTCCCCCTCGTCCAGCGTCTCTCGCGGCACCCCTTCCTCGGCGTTCTGAAGCGGAAGGGGGAGGTGGCCTGGTCGTCCTCCTGCTCGCGGAACGCGCGCCCTCGGAAGGACCTCGTTCGACGCGCGCAATAGAGGATCAACCAGGCTATCTCCTGGAAAAACACACGAGCAAGTTTGGAGGGATCCTTGTGCGTTCGACGCGTGCGTATATGGAATTAGCCTCGGGGATTCGGCACAAGTCGTTCGATGACTCACACTTCCTTATAGAGCGTGAAGCCTGGACAGGTCGGGCGTAGACCAGTCTTGGTTTTCGGACTAGTTGCGAATAATGCTACAGGGAACTGGAGCCGCTCAATGGAGATCGTTGACAAGCAGCCAAGCACGCAGGAGAATGAGCTCGAATTGATCGATACGATGTCGTAAAAGCTCGGCAGCGTGCTCTTATCTAGCATGAGACCTACGGATCGAATCTTTGTTGGCGTTTGGAACCGACTCACGAGCGACTGGTCGCGACTCACGACCTTTCGCCAAATGGGCGTGCTCGGCGAGGACGCCGCACGTGATGCGCTCTATAGGCAGAACACATACTTTGTGCAGCAGCGACTGCTGAACGGAGAACTTCGTAAGCTTCTCAGGGATCCCGATAGCTTCGTAAGGGGCGGTTTGGCCGAGCGCATGCCTCTGGAGATGACTGAGGCGGCAGCTAAGGATTTCCGCCGCACCCTGCACGCATCAACTCTCGTGTTCGCCCATTCCATTCTTGACGCTGCTCTATATGACTGCGCACGAATCTGCGGTATCGCTGCACCTGATGATTGGAGCGACATCGTGCGCAATCGCAAGGTCCCCCTCGCAGAAGTTGCAACGAAATCGTACGCCGATCTTTTCGCGATCATATCGAGACTGAACTTGATCGTCTGGAGCGGGAATCGCTTCTGAACAAGGTAGACAGAATCTTCCAGGTTTGCCGCCCGACCAAGACGGAGTATCTGACGAACGGGTTCTGGTTCGACCGTGATCGTCTAGAAAGGCTCGACAAGCTTCGCCACGAGGTAGTTCATGTGCCCGATGGCGATTGGTCCATGGATACCATTTATGATGATCTGGAGAGCAGCAGCACGTAGCAGGGTGACTGCTTCTGCGGCGCGATCGCGTAGGCGAGGACATCGCACTTGTCGAACAGGTGGGATCCGCCGAAGGCGGACGGCGAGGACTGTTTGAAGTTCCCTTCAGGCGAAGCCTGGAAAGGAACGAGTTCCACAGCCGAGCAGATGAGAGGTTTAGTGCGGTCGAGCCGAAGCGTTTGAGCAGGGCAGAGGGGGTCGCCCTGCTATA
>JBDTPK010000214.1:0-5356 GCA_039932735.1 Nitrospirota bacterium | reverse complement strand
TGATCAAGGCGGGATTCATGGCCGAGCTTCTGTGTCAGTCTGGTAATCCCGAGGACAAGATCGTGAAGGTGGCCGCTCAACAGCATGCCGGCTTGATCGTGATGGGGGCTCAAGGGCTGGCTGCCACTGACCGGTTTTTCCTCGGGAGCGTGTCGACTCGGGTCGTGCAGCACGCTGACCGTGCCGTGCTCGTCGTTCGATGAGAGATGGAACGTGCCGAGAGATAACAAGAAAGGATGGGCAGCATGAATGTGCTTGTGGCGACGGATGGATCGATGTATGGACGGTGGGCGCTGAACTGGGTGGCCAAGTTGCCGCTTGTCGAGCCACCCAAGGTCACGGCGTTGCATGTGCTGGATGTCGCTACGCTTCGCGCGCCGTTTTTGCCGGAGCCGGTGATGGTCGGCAACGAGCGATACATTCAGGAAGAAATACAGCGGTTGGGAGCGCGTTCGGCCAAAACCCTCAAGGAGGTCACGCAGCAGTTGGTGTCGCTGAAACTCAAAGGCACCGTCCACAAAGAGCAAGGGCCGGTCGCCCCGACGATCTTGAAACGGGCGCCGAAGCGGGACGGGCTTCTGGTGGTGGGGAGTCAGGGCCTCGACGCCCTCGACCGCTTCATGCTCGGCAGCGTCTCGACGAATCTTATCCATCATGCGACCTGCCCGGTGCTAGTGATCAAGGGCGAGGCGGCGCCATTGCGGCAGATTACTTTGGCGATTGATGGATCTGATGCCTCGGCCAAGGCCCTGAAGTTTATGCTGACCAAGTTTCAGCCGGATCGTTCGATGGGCAAGGGCGGGCGAGTGCCGATTCACGTGAATGTGCTCCATGTGCTGCCGTTGATCATGTATCCCGGGTTGAAGGAAGGAAGCAAGAAATTACTCGAACAGACCGTGCAGAAGCTGATCAAGGCTGGATTTACTGCTGAGCCACTGTGTTACCTTGGAAATCCAGCCGAAGAGATCATGAAGGCAGCCTCCCAACAGCAGGCCGATCTGATCGTGATGGGGGCCCAAGGGCTTGGCGCCTTCGCTCGGTTTCTCATCGGAAGTGTGTCGACGAGAGTGGTGCAGCATGCGACCTGTGCCGTACTTGTCGTTCGATGAGAGAACGAGAGCCATCGAAGAGAGAGGCGATGAAGCGAACGAGACGCATTCACGGGGCGGCAATCAAGATGCAGGTGGCCTTCGTTGCGTGCAAGGGCGACAAGACGCTGTCGGATGTGGCGACACAATTTAGTTCGCGGGCATTCCGCCCAGACAATGGAACCGCACATGCTGCGCGAGCCGTTTGATGTATTTGGCGGGATGAAGAGAGTCGGCACCGGTGTGAGGTTGATCTGCTGAGGTCACGGTACGTGCACGCCATAGTAAAATAGTCCTGTCTTTGGGGAACGTGTGGATGATGCACTTGTGGGAGGCGCGGCTGATCGTCGACACGATTGATTAGAGATTACTCAGGTTGCACGGGTGGCTGGAGCGGAGCGGATGGCTCAATGGTATTCGGAAGGGGGGGAGGAGCTCCATCCTGGTGTTCGAGTTTTTCTATGATATCTTGCTTGAGCTTCGTGGGTTCCTCAATTCGATTTTCGCGCTGTAGTGTTCTCAACTCCGCTGCTCTTCGAGCATTCACCTCCGCCATGTCTACCTCATCTCTGACGAGGGTTGGGGTCAGGAACACGAGCAGGTTGAGCTTCTCGACTTGTCGGCTTTGGAATTTGAACAGCCAACCGAGGAATGGAATATCGCCCAAGAACGGAACTTTCCGCTCGCTGACGGTGATGTTATCCCGTACTAGCCCACCGATGACGATCGTCTGCTGGTCTTTTGCGATGGTGGTCGTCTCCATCGACCGTTTGGTTGTGGTGGGTCCGACCGGGACGCTGGTGTTGCCGCTTCCGATCGTTTGTGCAACATTTTCCGCGATCGCGGTCAGCTCCTGCTTGATCTCTAATCGAATCAGGTCGTTCTCCAGGACTTGTGGGGTGATTTCCAGCGTGACGCCGACATCTTTTCGCTCAATCGTGACAAGGGTACCGCCGGTAATTCCCTGGGCCTGACCCGTGGGGAACGGACGATTTTCACCCACGACGATCTTGGCCTTTTGGTTATCTGCGGCGAGGACTTGGGGGGTCGACACGACATTCGTGTCCGTCAGGCTCAGCAACAGTTGCAAGAAGGCGCGTACGTTGACCGTGTTGAGGGCCGAGACCCCTCCGGTTGCGGAGCCGGCAGCAACCCCGAGAATGGCCGCCGCGATGGAGGATAAATTTTCAGGCGCAACGTTGATTCCACCAATGCCTTGCACAGAACCGCTCTTGCCCACACCTATGACCTGAATGGGGTCGCTTCCGATCTGTCTGAGCCGATCGACCTGCACCTCCAAAATGACGGCTTCGACAAAGACCTGATTCCGACGCGTATCCAAGTCTCGAATGACGGACTTCAATTGAGTGTAGGCATTTTTTGTCGAACTGATGATGATCGAGTTCGTGGCCTTGTCGGCAAAGACTTGGACGGGGGCTTCGAATTCACTCAAGGGCCTAAAGAGTGGTCGTGTGCCCGGTGACGTCTGTATCACGGTTTGAGATCGGGCGACGAGATTGGTCAGAACTGCGGCAAGGTCGGTCGCATTGGCATGTTTGAGCTTGTAAACGAAGGCCCCTCGTTCCGGAGGAAGTTCCCCCATCGCCACGATTTGATTGATATTCCCTTTCGTGATGACGGCTAGACGACTGACTTCAAGAGCCGACACAAACATGCTGTAGGCTTGATCGTGCGTGACCTTGGTCGGGGAATACACGCTGATTTTCCCCCCGGCCTTTTTGACCACTTCGTCCAAGACGAAATTTTTACCGGTCAACTCACTAATGAAGCGAACAAAAACAGAGAGTTCGACATCATTGAAGTCGAGAGACACGCGTCCGGAATTATTTCCTCCGGATTGAGCCCGCGGGGTGAGAGGAATCAGCAATCCACTCAGGGTCGCCAGCAGACAGATGAGCAGTGCTTGCCCCATCCACCTCGATTGTCCGAAAGAGAAAAAATCCATGGTTCTGAAACGATGTGCGTGGAGAAACCCATCACCCCTAGGAACAGGCCGAGCATGAAAATGCGAACAGCGGACGGTACCATAAGCCCGTCATCGACACAACCAACTAACGAATCTGTTGGACGAGAGTTACTGCAGTAACCGCCGACCAGCACCAGGTTCATGCGATCGGACGGTTGGATATACGGCTTGGTTGCTCGACATCCTGCGAGGGTATTCTCTCCTTGCTCCAGATATGCAGCCCATCGACGCGAGGCTGTTCCGAATTTTTTTTTCCAGCCTGGCTATGGACACCCCTTGCCTGCTCAGCACCGGTTCGTGTGTTGGGACTCCCACAGAAAAGACCGGACTGTTTGCTTGGAGTTTCCTCATCCTCCCTCCGCGAACAGGCTCATGCGCGGCGATTCTTGACAGGCTTGTTCATTCTTGAAAATGGTCGCGGAAAAGGGAGAAACCATTGCGCCCAACACCTTAATAATCAACAGTGTTTCAATCTACGATGACGAGTAGAATGGCACCGGGATTGCACTCTCAGTCCAGTTTGCCTTCCCCTTAAGATCCCTGCCCGCACTATTTACGAGGGTTTGCGACGAAACCGCTGAGACGGCCTGCGAGACGGGTGCGCGGTGCCGTGAAGGAGCGAGGCATACTTGACATAGTATGTTAACCGACTGAGCGGCGAGCCCCCCCGCCATCAGCTTGTCGTAGCGACGTTTCGGCGGTTGCAGTAGACGCCTTCGTGAATAATGTGGGCTAGTGGTCGAGGGAAACGAAACTTGGTGATAATTGGCCAGGGGAAGCACTTTGTATCTATCGGTGATCTGCTAAGGTTATAACGTGCGGACTGATAAGAAACCCTTTCAAAAAGCTGATAAAAAGACTGCCGCCCGAGTGCAGAACCGGGGCGTTGTCGGCTATAGCAAGAAAAGCGCGCTTCTCGAAGAAGCCATCACCCACATGAACGCCGGCAAGTACGGCCGGTCGTCTGCTGTGCTGAAAGAGCTGCTCGTCCTTGATCCTCACAACACGGAGGCCCGACGGCTCTTTGCCACATTACATCTACGACTAGGCAGTCTTGTCACGGCTCGGCAAGCATTTGAGTCACTCGCCAAAGAAGCAATCGAGCGACAAGACCTATGGCTGGCCGAATCCCTGTTACGCGAGTACTTGGCTGCCGGACCTCGCTGCGTCCCATTCCTCGAACTCTTGGCCCATGTGTACGAGGAAAAGGGGGATGCCATGGCTGCGGTGGCCGAATTGGGCAAGGCCATCGAGATTCTTATTGAGGACCCAGACTCTGAAAACCACAAGAAACCTTCTCAGCTCTATGCCAAGGTAAGAGAGCTGGCTCCGGTAAGCCCTGTGGCCTTTCAGTTTGACTCTCTCTTCGACATTCAAACAGGCGAGCTCCTTGTCCCTCACCCGCCGGCTTCAGCCGCAGTGATGTCATTGGCAGTCGATGGCTCGTACCCTCAAGGCGAAATCCCCGTTTCGACAACAGAGTCGAGCGCGTCTTCTGATATCATGCCGTGGGAGCAGTTCGATGGGGCTCCCAAGAATCGGGAGACTCTTCTGCCCACGTCGTCGAATCCCGTCATCGAATCGCTCGATACTTCGGATGCTTTAATAGACCAGGCGCCGGTCGGTTTGGTTTCACAGGAACTGGAGATTTCTCCGCCCGAATCTGCTGGGCCGATCCAGGAGGCCAGTCGTCTCGATCAGGGAATGGCGCCATCAATATTGGCTGTGCCGTTGTTTTCGTCGAATGGACATCGTGAGGAGGAGGTGGGGGATACGATTGTCGACCGTTCGCCTGTTGTGGAGGAGGAACGTACTTCATTCTCTTCAAATGAGCGCTCAGTGGATGTCGAGAGAGACAGCACCCCTTCCGTCGAAGCGCCGGTATTATCATCTCCCATGCCTTGGGAGGACATAGAGAACTCCACGATTAGGATTGAGGAAGCAGCTCTGCCGACGGCTCCCTTAGCCCAATCGGAACAAGCACTCCTATTGAGCGGTGAATCCGCGCTTACCCCGACCGCTCCCTCTCAGCCTGAGGTAGGATCAGATCAGCTGTCGAGTCTGGTACCTGTGCCAGATCTGACGGAGCCTAGCGAGTCGATCTTTGCGGTAGAGCCGTCAACGATCCCGGCGGTACATCCAGAGTCTGAAGTCCCGACCCCGTCCGCTGCTGATTTCTCGCCGACGGCTCCCATAGCTCAATCGGAACAAGCACCCCTATTGGGTGGTGAATCCGCGCTTACCCCGACCGCTCCCTCTCAGCCTGAGGTAGGATCAGATC
>JBDTPK010000213.1:0-5370 GCA_039932735.1 Nitrospirota bacterium | reverse complement strand
AACCGTTAAAAATGGGAAGAAGCGATTTACGCGGTGTATTGAATGTCCAATCTTCTCCGATCGACAGTTGAGACCAGCGAGAATTGACCGCGGATTAAGAAGCGAACACGTAGCGGAGGAAATGCGTCTCCATGGGGAGGCCGGCTATCATTGGCGCCTTCACATTTTCTGTGCCCCACAATGACATCGACCTCGGCACTATGGATGGGATTGTGATCATTTTCGGAACCGTGGACGGTTGGAGCGAGTACAACGTCGCCACAGAGAAGGTCTGTGAAGGTAGCGCGCGCAGTATCATCAATGACCTGACGGTCAAATAATCAAGGCGCGGACATGGGCCGCGGGGGCGGTGAACCTCGTCCCGACCACCAAAGTCCTGACGAAATTCGAGGAGGAACTTGACGGCGTGGCGGTTCCCGTGCAGATCCCGTACGGAGGCGACTCAACTCGGCGTGAAGGGGGCACGGCATATGATCGAAGGAGGCGAGACCAGAGCAAACCAGAGCGGTTCCCCGTGTAGGAGCGTGGTCGAGTCTGCAGATTGCATGACGGTTCCTTCGAACGAAAGGAGTGGAAATCGATGAACCAATTGAGACGACTGCACGAGTTGACATCGTTCACGCTTCGCGGAACAGATGGGGACATCGGAGGCATTGAGGAACTGTACTTTGACGACGAGAGTTGGGCCGTCCGGTATTGTGTCGTGAACACAGGCAGTTGGCTGCGGGACCGCCGCGTGTTGCTGGCCCCCCTCGCGGTGGCTGGAGTGGAGGAGGCGAACCGGGTAGTGCATGTCAAGTTGACTAGGGAGCAGATCGAGATGAGCCCTCCCATCGACACGGCCAAACCGATTTCGCGTGCCTATGAAGAGGAGCACCACCGGCATTTTCAATGGGTGCCCTACTGGCAACCCGGGCCTACGCCGAGTCCCCTGGTGTATCCCACGATGGTCCCGCGCATCATCGATACACCCCCCATCACGACAGAGCCACGTGAACAGCCCCATCTTCGAAGCAGCTCCGAGATCACGGGCTACTCGATCCAGGCATCCGATGGAATGATCGGTCATGTCGAGGACCTTGTGATCGATGATACGGATTGGGTCGTGCGGTACTTTGAAATCGACACGCAGAACTGGCTGCCGGGGAAGAAGGTGCTCGTGGCGCCTGTGTGGATCGAACACATCAGTTGGGCGGGCCAGTCGGTGGTGACAAAACTCACGCAGGACGCGATCCAGTCCGCGCCTAAGTATGATCCATCCAAGGTGATCACGCCGGAGTATGAAGTGGACTTGTTCAAACACTACGGTCAGGATCGGACATGACAGGTTAGCCTGGACTATGCATGAATGCCGTCATGAGGCGTTCGAGGCCGAAGCTCGTCGGGGTTTCTCGCAAGTAAGGCCGACGGAGGCGTATGTGCAGTCCGTCGAGGAGGCCGAACGAGAAAAACCACGCAGGGCGAGCGGATCGGGCGACGGAGCAGGTATGTACGAATAGTCCTGGTTCGGTGATCAGAGTACAAGGCAGCAATTCCGGTTGGCTGTTGGCAAGCAGCGAGAGGAGAGCGCACATGAATCCCAGTTCAATCATCAGGTCTGACGGTCCGATTTATGGCGATCTTGACGCGGTCCGACACCATTGGAGGTGGGTCCTGGCCTCGGGCATCGCCTTCGTCGGTCTTGGTTCCATGGCTTTTGCCTACTCGGTTCTCGTGACGCTGGCCTCGGTGTTCGTGTTGGGATGGGCCCTCGTCTTTGGCGGGCTCTTCCAGGCCATTCATGCCTTCAAGGTTTCTCGGTGGAGCGGCTTCTTCCTGGAACTGGTGATGGCGATCCTTTATGTGATCGTCGGCCTGGTGATGGTGGCGCATCCTGGAGCGGGGGCCATGTCGGTGACGCTCTTAATTGCGGCGTTCTTTCTGGTCGGCGGGCTGTCCAGGATTTTCGCGGGCACGATGCTGCATCTACCTGGTCGAGCCTGGTTGCTTGTGAGCGGGGCTGTCACCCTGCTCTTGGGTCTGCTGATTTTGATGGAGTGGCCGGCGTCGGGCCTGTGGATCATCGGGACGTTCGTCGCGATCGACATGATCTTCAGCGGCGCCTGGCTCATCATGCTCGCGTTGAATGCCCGCAGCCTTTCACCTTCGGGCGCTCACGGGCGCCCGACTGTGCAGCCGACCATGACCTTCGAAGTACAGCCGAATCAGCCATGAGAAGACATTTGAGGAGCAGCGAGGCCGCATCAATGGGATGGAGCAAACGAGCGCGGAAGGCGTTCTGAGCACCCATCCATGAGGATTGCGGGTGGACTCTGCGGCGGCTGCCTCACCGGGCTGCCTATCATCGAAACCGGAGCACGGAGCATTTCTACCTATATTCCGACCAACTGTATTTCAATCACGGAAGGGCAGATCCACCCCACTCACACAGGAGAACACCATGCAGATCCAAATCAACACGGACCACAACATTGAAGGCAGAGAAGCGCTAGCCACTCAGGTCAGCGGCGTGGTCGAGAGTGCTCTGAGCCGGTTCAGCGATCACATCACGAGGGTGGAAGTTCATTTGAGCGATGAGAACAGCGACATGAAGGTCAGCGCTGACGACATGCGTTGCGTAATGGAAGCCCGCCTCGAAGACCGCCAGCCCATCGCGGTCACTCACCAGGCCGCGACCTTGGATCAAGCCGTCGACGGCGCCGCGGAAAAGTTGACCGGAATGATCGAGGGCACCCTCGGGCGACTGCACGATCAAAAGGGTCGCAGGACTAACCCGCTAGCCGGGCCGAAACTCCCGGCGGCGTGATGAGCGACACCACGGCGAGTCTGCGCCGAGAGAGCCGTGGAACAGGGAATTTCCAAGCCGTCGTCCGCACGAGGAAGGCCGTGGCTGCCTCGTGCACGGACCGTACGAGAAATCGGTGCGCGCGGTGGCCTACTCCTATCGAACTGTGTTGCTGAGGTTGAGCATTTGTGTCGGAGTAATGGACTAACCTGTTGGATTGCAGAGTGGAAACGACAAGCAGTTAGGGTGCAATGGGAGCGGTCGTGATCGATTCAGTCCAGAGAATAGAAACCGACACCAAAGCGCTGGCGACAAGCTGGCCTCCTGCGCGACCTGGGTGCGCGGGGAAGTCGCTAATGGCTTCGAGTCGCTGGGCCACGCCATCAACGCCTTGGGTCAGAAGATCGGCAGCAGCAAAAAGGCCGCGTCGGTCAACGTGGGTTCGTGATGCGTGCATGCCTATTCAGCCTGCGCGAGTGAAACCGTTCACGACAAGGGCAGACTCATGAACGGTGTCTAGATATGGGCTTTTCGCAATCACCGGCCATGATCACGCCTGGATGTGCCCCGTAAGGGCGGCGAAAAATGGCGTACAAGACAGAATCTAGCAGAGCGAACTTATTATTGAGAAAGGGAGGTGTGACATGTCGCAGAAGCAACCAAATATGAAACCAACGGTCGCTCGTCCCGCAGTCAATCCAGAAGAGGACCCACTGGCGTACGAAATGTGGCTGACGGGGGAAGTGGACCATGGATCGGTGGAAGAGCGGGGCGCGGCAGAAGGGCTCTTACTTGAGGAACTTCAACGTCGAGGACCCCAGAAGCGGTCGGGAAACAAGACAGTGAAGAAGAACGTGTCGACCTAACCTATCAACTGACCGGGTAGCCACGTCTCGAACGAATTTGCCGAGGCGTGGCAAACACCGGGAGCTGGCCAGAGAAACCTACGATGAACAGCATATGTGAAATAAGTCTGAGCTCGGCGCAATTGGATCAACTCTCGATCAACACGATTCGGTTCCTCTCGGTGGATGCGGTGCAAAAAGCCAACAGCGGCCACCCAGGCTTGCCGCTGGGCGCTGCTCCGATGGCCTATGTCCTGTGGACCAGATTTCTGCAACATAACCCGACCAATCCGCACTGGTTCAATCGGGACCGATTCGTTCTGTCAGCCGGCCACGGGTCGATGCTCCTGTACAGCGTGCTGTATCTCACGGGCTATGATCTGTCGCTCGAACAAATCAAACAGTTTCGCCAATGGGATAGCCTTACGCCTGGTCATCCTGAGCGCGGGGTGACCCCCGGCGTGGAAACCACCACAGGACCGCTCGGTCAGGGATTTGGCAACGGAGTAGGTATGGCTATCGCTGAAGCGTATCTGGCCGCCCGCTACAATCGGCCCGGGTTTGAGATCGTTCATCATTACACATATGGCCTAGTCAGCGACGGCGACCTGATGGAAGGCGTGGCTGCAGAAGCCGCTTCGCTCGCCGGGCACTTGAAACTGGGCAAGCTGATCTATCTCTACGATGACAACCACATCACGCTCGCCGCTGCGACGCAGCTGACCTTCACCGAAGACCGTGCCCAACGGTTCGCGGCGTATGGCTGGCACACGCAATCGATCGACGATGGCAACGACGTGGACGCCATCGACCGCGCCATCCGCGCGGCGCAGCAGGAGACAGAGCGCCCCTCCCTGATCCTGGTGCGGACGCATATCGGCTATGGGTCGCCCCACAAGCAGGATACCTTTGCGGCGCATGGTTCCCCGCTGGGCGAGGAAGAAGTGACGCTGACGAAAGAGAACCTCGGGTGGCCCGTCGGACCGCCATTTCTTGTGCCAGACGCCGTCGAGCAACATTGTCGCCAGGCCGTTCACCGTGGTGGGCACGCGGAAGCGGAATGGAACGAGCAGTGTGTGGCGTATGAACAGCAGTATCCCGAACTCGCCCGCGAACTACGCCTCCTCATCACGGGAGAACTGCCACCAGGGTGGGACACGAACATGCCGCAATTCCCTGCCGATGCTAAAGGCCTGGCCACTCGCGTCGCGTCTGGAAAAATAATGGACGCGATTAGCCAGACGCTCCCTGGCCTGATTGGCGGTTCGGCGGACTTGAATCCGTCCACGTACACGGAACTGAAGGACGCAGGCAACTTTGAGAACTCTGCGATGGCGGTCGGTGATCTGCAAGGGTCGGCCGGCGGCGGATGGAGTTATGCCGGCCGCAATCTGCAGTTCGGGGTTCGCGAGCATGCGATGGGGGCGATCTTGAACGGCCTGGCCACCCACGGAGGCCTCATCCCGTTCGGCGCCACGTTTCTGACCTTCTCCGATTACATGCGCCCGCCGATTCGGCTCGCCGCGTTGATGGGGATTCAGGTGCTCTATGTGTTTACGCATGACAGCTTGGCGCTGGGAGAGGACGGACCGACTCATCAATCCGTGGAGCAGATCGCTAGTCTGCGGGCCATTCCGCAGTTGCTGGTCATCCGACCCGCCGACGCCAACGAGACAGCGGTGGCATGGCGGGTGGCGATCGAAACGCGGGACCGGCCGGTGGCCTTGATCCTGACGCGGC
>JBDTPK010000212.1:0-5372 GCA_039932735.1 Nitrospirota bacterium | reverse complement strand
CTCTGCAAAACCTATGGGCGATTCATTGGGTACCCGATGCTGAAGCCCATGATCTGCGGCATGGGGTCGTGATGAAGGTGCTGGAGCAACAGATTGACCTGGAACAAGTTCGGGCCTTGCTCGGGCATGCGCGCATCTATACGACCCAAGCCTACACCATGATTCGGCCCTCGCATCTGAAGCAAGTGGTGTCGTTTTATGAAGAGCCAACAAGACGGATGCTGACGAGTTAGAGCAGAGGTGCCATTCCATGTTTAAGGACCAACCCAATGGTCCTCAAACATGAAGGCAAAATTCTTAACAAAAACAATGTGGTGGTCCCAACGGGATTTGACCCGTGTTTAAGCCTTGAGAGGGCAGACAAATCTGAGGAAAATCAACAGGATGATTCTTCGGAGTCCTCCGATGAGTAACAAGGATTTACAACGAGTTACAGAATCGGTGTCCTATAATAGGACAAGCCTCAATGCCCCGTCTCTCGCTTGCTTCTCGTCACAACCACATCACTCAGAAGATCCGGATCGCCAGCCAACGCACGCTCTACTTCAGTGTGCATGACGACACGCAGCCGGCAGAAATCTTCCTCCGACTTAAAGGTCCACACTGCTCCTCAGTATTCCGTTTGAACGATGTCAATGCCCCCCTGAGGAATCTGACATTGCAGTACGCTCCCCTTGAGAAGGTAGGCGATCTCCTCGCAGGGGCGAAATTCGTTCCATGTGGACCAGTGTCTGGGCACGATCGCCTCAAGTCATGGACGAGTGCGCCGGATCTGATTGCCAGGCATCTGTTGGTGGAGTGCTGCGGCCGTCATGAACACAATGGTGGAAGGAGTGCGCTGGCAGGATACGACCGCGACCGTCACGCCAGGCTATCGGTCAGAAATAAAGGAAACTCACCGAATACCCCCAACCGACGATCAACAGCAGCCCAAGGAGAATAATACCAGTGAGTTCTGAGAACGTCATGATCGTGTCGCCTTCATTGGACGTGCATCTCATCCAATGTATTCGTTTCCTGTGAGCGGATTATGAGCCCGACCAATTACTAAGACTTGCTTCTTTTATACACTTCTGTCCCGCACGAGCTGGGTCATGTCCAATATGGGCGAGCGCAAAGGAGGCACCGTGATGATTTCGGAAGATGCCACCCAAGGTTCACGGGCTGACCGCAGGCTTACGCCTAAAGAACAACGATTCGTGCTGGAATATGCCGTTGACCTCAATGGTACCCAAGCAGCGATCCGAGCGGGGTATAGCCCCAAGACGGCGCAGTCGATTGCCTCCGAGACCTTGCAGCGACCGGCAGTGAAAGCCGCGGCCCAGAATGCACTTCGAGCGAATGAATCGCGCCTGCAGATGTTAACAGCGATGTCCTTTTAGGATCCACTGGATGCGATCAAGTTTGACCCTGAGCTTGGGCTTGTGGTGACGCCCGATCCAAGTATTATTCAGAGCGTTCGACGGTCACGCGGAGGGATCCGAAAGCTGGTCTCACACGCCGCATCATCACTTCCGTTAAATTTGTCGATCGGCTTAGGGCCATACGCGAGCTCGGACCACGTATGGGGTGGTTCTAGTCGTTCAGATCACCGCCTCATGATTTTGATTTGACCTCTCGTGACACACATGATGATTTCGACTCGTTTAGGGGGAGAACGCTCAAGCGAGACCTGACATTTTTCCGAGTGAGGAGGGACAGATGAAAGAACTGGTGACCCAATACCATGCTCTCAACATCCATGAGCTCGCCCGAGGAGGATGGCTCTATCCATTCTCCAAGTATGACTGGGTGTGGCGAACGAACAATGGCGCTATCAAACCACCGTGCCCATCACGGTGCTCACTGATGCCCTGGAGCTGGTCTTTACGATGTACGGGAGTGCAGGCGTCCATCAAAGAGTGCAGCTGATCTACTCGCTCGGGCCTCGAGGCGGGAAGAGAACGTGATTTAGCTGTCCTACCTGTCGACGCGAGCAGGTGTGCTGTATCATGCGAACGGCCTACCCTTCGTTGTCGAACATGCTGCAAGCTAGCCTATCCCTCTCAATACGGATCAAGAGGTCAGAGCTATGGCCGTCAACCCCAATGGTCAGTTATCGGGAAAGGGATCGACTGAGCGCCATGTGCGAGGAGACATGATGATTTCGAGGGGCGTACCCTGATTTTTACACTGTCCTTTACCCTTGCCATTAGACTAGCCATTAAGGAAGGGCTACAGTGAGCGCAGCCCCATGCAACACGCCTATAACCTTCTGACAAAACGTGACGTTTCTGGTATATCGAAAAGCGAAAAGCCGAACTGAGGACCGCGAAGAAGATGATGACAGTAAGATAATAGTTGAACAGGGATTCGGGGTCTTATGATTTCGAAGGAGGCAACTCAGCAAAACACAGTAAAAGTGCGTAGTCCTTATCTTTTGAGCGCATGGAACATCTTCGGACGTGCGCTTTCAGATGAGTGTGTATCCCGCCTCCCGAAGCTGTTGGGCCGTTCAATGACGTCCCCTACTCCCAACCCATAATGAAGTGCTATCGCCCTTCGATGCGCCAGCCTGAGCCATACGGGTTGGTCGGACTGTCGAAGCGATATGGATTTCGCACCATACGGATTGTTGAGCGAGTCAGGGGAATACGGATTGCCGTATCCGCCGTAGGGATTGCTCACCGAATCCGGATCGTATTGGTTCGTACTCAGCTTGCCGCGGTAGTGTCCTTCCTTGTCATAGATCCGAGGCGCATCAGTCGCGTAGGGATTGGTGGCGGACTGATTGCTGTAGGGATTGCCATAGATTCCGAACTGGTTCGTTATGCTGTCGGAGGAGTAAGGATTGCCGGCGCCGTATTGGTTGGCGATCGAGTTCGGATCATATTCGTCCGCGGAGAGGTTGCCGAGATACTCAGCATGAACAGAGAGCGGGAACAGCAGAAGAACCAATAAAGTCCACATCGCCTGCCTCACAAGATCAGATCAGGGGCCATCTCGCAAGATCACAGAATGTACTTACCACCTTCATCCCAGGCCGTGCAGTATGGTGAGCGCCTCCTGAAAAGCCATCTCTTTTGTTCTCGCTCCTTGTCCGAACAGGCTGCTCGCAGGCGTCGAGGCTTTTCGTCCATAATCTTCGTATTCCACAGGAGAGTAGGCGAGGTGATGCGCTATCGGAGCCGCTATCGCTATGGGCAGGACAATCGAGTACGAGTCACCATCCGCGAGGGGCGCTCGCGTGCCACGATCTGGCGCAGAGAGCCGATACGCTCCTTTCCTTACGGCGATGCCAGTAATTCCGTAAACGTCCAGACTGCCATCAAGTGCCCCCCTACAAGCACGCTCACGAGTAATATCACGAAGATGCCGACAATCACCATCGCGTCCATCTCGCGCTGCTCATCCGATGCAGGGGGTGAGGCATCGTTGGAAAACAGAATGCGCCCAAAAAACGAGGCTATCGCTTTAGCTCTCAAGTTCATGTTGTCCTCCCTGTTGGTGTGAATCATCATATGAGTGGGTACAGGCCTATCCCTTCAGTGGAAGCACGAGCGTCTTCCCATAGCGTGTATCATATTCCTCTGGCATGAATCGTTCGAGTCCGCCCCCTGGGTACCACGTCATTTCTCCGAAGATCACGCGCTCGCCCATCGCATAGAAATCTACACGGACGTATGTAAATGCAGTCGATAGCCGTCCGGCGCAGTCAATCATCTCATCCAACCCGGGCGGACGAGGTATGCGATGGCCACAAGTTGGAAAGCCAATATCAAACGGGAGCACGTTCCATTGGAGATCAAAGAGGTCTCGTTTGTGTTGCGTGAAACGATCCGTATCCACCTGGATCAGGTGCGGTTCGCCATTGAAGCAGAAGAACTTATAATCAGGTGGGGGATTCCCCTGGTCATCAAGGAAGAGCTTCTCACAGATAACTTTTGGTGGGATATCCTTGTAGGCCCACTCCCGAGACTCCCAGTACTCGCTGCGTTGCATCCACTGTTCAAGCTGCCGCTGCATCCCTGCCGTCGTCCGGCTGATGTGTTGCGAACAGATCATGTTTTGTCCGCTGCCATGATTGACTTTGAGAATGTACCGCTCCGGGAGCGTGTCAAACGGGATCGTGTCCGGATGCTCCCAAACGCCATATAGGTCATTAAGGACATGCCCGCACCCTCGCTCTTTCACGAATGCACGCACGGCGTATTTATCGGCGCACTGGGTCATAACGGGCAGGCGAAGGTTAAGGGAGAGCCAATGCAATTTTTCGCTAAACGTGCTTGGGTTCTCCCAATTCAACGGACGACCGAACGCCTGCTGGTACCGCTCAGATTGCACACGTTTATCGGGAAGCTGGTCCTCGCACCACTGCAAGATATTGCGTTTCAATGGTGTCTGACGTGCCTCATAAGTGGCCATGCGGAGCCGGGGTGGGATCAGCGTGCGGGCGAGTGATTTGAGCATGCGAGCCGCTCCTTATTGTCCATCAGGCCCTGCCCCGTTTCTGTTTCTGCTGTGGTTTCCCTCGTGCTTTTCCACCCGCCGCACCAATGGCACTGCGCTGGGCTTTGGTCAACTTCTTTGCTCTGGCCAGCCCGCCCATTTTCCCGATGACCTTCACCATTTTGCGAATCGTAGCGGGAATCACTTCGGCACGTCCTTCTTCTCGCAGACAAACACATCTTCGCTGGACTGTGACGATCTTCCCAGAACTATCGCTCAACTTACACCAGGCAGTTTTGCAATACCAAAATCCTCATCACCACACATGACGTCATCGGTTCTACAGTACCACTGGAATCCGAACATGAATGTGGGCACATCCTCTTCCCCCCCCACACTCTGGCACAATACCCCTTTGGGAGGGATGTAAGCGAAATGTTGGACTGGTAGTATCTGCCTCGTGTCAAAATTGAGGAAGAATTGTCTCGGCCTGCCCATGCCATCAGGCTTAGGCAACCTTTCTTGTGCTTGCTCGACGTTCCTCAGGGGTAAATTTAGCGGCGCGGGCTGAAACCACCCTTCTTGACTTCTTTGCGCCCGAGCGCAACCGCGTCCGGTTCGTCTTGCTTAGCAGGGTGCGGCTTAAACTTTGTTAACCAAACGGGCGCGATACACAAAGTGGGAAGGAGTCTGAGCGAGACAAGCGTAAGCATAAGAGACAAGGATACGCATAAAGATTGAGAAGACGAAGACAAGTACAAGAAAGAGGATAACGACCAAGATCAAGAGAATGATAACAAGAGAACGTCCGCAAGGGACAAGAAGATGACCGGGATTCCGACATCGACGAAAGCAATGGAACACTTGGCCGATGGGATCTTGCTCGTGGCCGGCGCAGCCCTGACATTGATTCTGATCTTCCTTGTATCTGTTCATGGGATGGC
>JBDTPK010000211.1:0-5375 GCA_039932735.1 Nitrospirota bacterium | reverse complement strand
ACGATCTCATCGACGCAACCGACCCGGTACAACTGAGCATTCGCCTCTTGGTTCCTCCAGGGTCGGCGCTGCTCGACAAGTCTGACATTCAGCGGTTTCTCGGCCCTCTGGATCAGGCCGGCTTTCAGTATCCCTGGACGCACCCGGATGAGCGGATGGATCGGCTCCATCAGGCCGTACGCGCGATCGTCGAAGCCAGCGCCAAGGAAGAGGAAGATGCGATGGTGACCTTTGGTCGGATTCGAGCGATTGCCAATGAAATAGCCGGCCGTCACGCGGAGCCTTCAACTCGGACAAGGGTGAGCAGACCTGATCGACCGAAGCCTCCTCGTTTAACGGAATCATGGTTCTGCTGCGCAGAGCCGACGACCCAGCAGTTCAGACCGCTGATGACGAATGGGCATGGGGAAATTTAGAATATTAGCAATTTCATACAGTTGGGAAAGGGAGCACAAGTGAAATCTGAACTCATGACACAAGGCGCACAGATGCAGGAACTCTTAGGGTTGAAACTACCGGCAGTGGCCGTCGCGTTTCAAGATTCGGCTCCGGCAGGCATTCCGCGGGTCGCCGCCCCGGCACCGGCAGGATGCGGCTATTGGAAGCTGGCAGCCGAGGGGCAGGTCTTCTATACGGAAGCATCAGATCACTATACCTGTCCGGTCGGGGCCCACACCCATGGTGTGGATCTGCCCCCACAGGTCGCGACTGAGCTGAACGGTCTCGTGCAGACCATGGTAGGGATGCAATATCTCACGATGGCAGAAATTCCGATGATCCCGCGTCGCCAAGGGACCTTTCACGTATCCGTCTATGCGCCACTTGCGCAGGCCACCTTCACGCCAGACGTGGTGCTGGTCCGCGGGACCGTCAAACAGCTGATGTTGCTGGCGGAAGCGGCACAGGCAGCGGGGATTGCAGGCGGTGGTGCGACGATGGGGCGGCCGACCTGCTCCGTGCTGCCGGAATCACTGCAATCTGACACAACCGCCACCAGTTTTGGCTGTATCGGGAACCGCGTCTATACCGGGCTCGGAGATGATGAGGGCTATTACGCCATTCCCGGTGCAAAGGTGGCCGCCGTGGTCCAGAAGCTGGCGATCATCGTCGAGGCCAATCGCCAGTTGGAAGTGTTTCACCGATCACGCGTGGGAACAGTCCCTCAGAATCATCGATAGAAGGCTATTGAAAGTCTGAATCCATAAGATACAACCCTGCAGACTGCTCAAAAAGGCCGTCCAGCAAGGCCGCAGCGAGTGATGGGCCGAGGCGTACCACCCTCTGGGGTACGTTGAGGGCCTGAACGATGCGAGAACGCCGCTGGCGGACTTTTTCAGCAGCCTGCGAAGAGATCACAATGCCGAGATTGTTGCTGCTCCTACCGACGAGGACCTATCGAGCCGAAGCCTTCCTTGCGGCAGCGCGCTGCCTGCATGTCTCTGTTACCATCGGACGTGCGCAGCGCCCAGAAGAGCTGACGAATTCGCCGGATGAACTCTTGCCCCTCGATGTTCGGGATCCGCAGGCTGCCGCTCCCATCGCGATGGCATTCGCCCGACAGCATCCGCTCGACGCGGTGATCGGCGTGGACGATGTGACCGCCGTCACAGCTGCCGCCATTGCCCAAGCGATCGGCTTGCCCCACAATTCTGTCGCCTCCGTCACCGCCGCCAGTAATAAACGCCTGATGCGCGAGTTACTGTCCGGACAGGGCGTGCTCGTACCGTGCCATAGGGTCTTTCCCCTCGACGGTGATCCACAGGAGATCGCGACACAGGTCGTCTATCCCTGCGTCCTGAAGCCGCTGATCCTCTCCGCGAGCTGCGGGGTCATTCGCGCCAATGACGAGGAGGAATTTCGTCGCGCGTTCCGGCGGGTCAGCGCGCTCCTCACCAATTTTGGCCTGGTGGAACGGGACGAGCAGGCCCGTTGGATTCTCGTTGAGGATTTTGTGCCGGGGATCGAAGTCGCACTGGAGGGCTTACTCACACAGGGAGTCCTGCGATCGCTCGCGATGTTCGATAAGCCTGATCCGCTCAACGGCCCATTTTTTGAAGAGACGATCTACGTAACCCCATCCCGCCTCCCTGCTGATGTGCAGCAGGACATTATCGCCTGTGCCGCTCGAACCGCCGAGGCACTTGGACTACGGGAAGGGCCGGTGCATGGAGAATTTCGCGTGAACGAGAAGGGGGTATGGGTCATTGAGTTGGCCGCACGAACGATCGGTGGGCACTGCTCCAGCACGCTGAACTTCGCCTCCGGCATGTCGCTCGAAGAACTGATCCTCCGTCACGCACTGCGAATGCCGCTCCCTCCCCTCACCAGGCAAGAACAGGCAGCAGGAGTCATGATGCTCCCTATTCCATTCGGTGGCAGGCTGCGTGAAGTGCGAGGACAGATTGAAGCCAGAGCGGTGCCTGGGGTTGAAGAACTCACGATCACGGCGGAGCCAGGCGATGAACTGGTCCCGCTTCCTGAGGGAACACGCTATCTGGGGTTTCTCCTGGCACGGGGCACGACACCGGAAAGTGTGGAGCAGTCGCTTCGGGACGCGCACCGCCGATTGACGGTGGTCATCAGCCCCGCGCCGCCGACCGACGCGTCGCCGTCATCACCGCGATCATGCACCATGAGTTTCTAACGGCCACGCTGGCATGGGCTAGCTCGGCTTTTTCTGAACCTCTGCACTCATGTTCCGCGACCACTCATCCAAACTCTTGCCCTGTGCCGCCACATCTGTCATGCCGGTCATGTCGTGCACCCATGCGCCCTGCACGGTCTCACCATCGTCGACAATGCTCTTCTTGATGGTCTCTATCTCTTTGTCAAACCGTTCGGGGGCTTGCTCAAGGATACGCCGGATCCTCCACTTCGACACAGGTTTGCCTTCCGCATCCAAATCACACCCGTAGTGGACAAGGTCCAACTGTCCTGTCTCGATCACCTTGGCCAACATACGATAGGTCACGCCGGAGCTGGATTGAACCAGCGCCGCCTTATAGAGACGCTCGCATTTATTCGGATCCACCTCCAGCGCGGTGAGGTCTTCGATGGCTTTGGCGGCAACTTCTGGAGCTGTATCGATCTCTCCCATAATCGTCCTCCCTGCAGGGGTTGAGCCTCGTGGCAATATCAGCCAGAACCCTATCAGACTATTCTCGAACAGCGCAAGACGACCGCATGCCTGTTCAAAAAAAATCCGCCCGCTTCGTGTGTCCGGTTCCTCTAATGTATCCGGTGAGTCTGGTTCAAGCACATATACGAGACAAACCCACCAGAGCAACCAACCAGCTTCACGATTCACGGTTGTCGAGCATGCCGCTCGGGGAAACGCGCGTCCCTAGCAGACTACGGAAATACTCAGTTTACGCCCAAATCTCGCTGTGTTATTTCGTGTGGCGTTGCCACATGAACAACTCGCAGGATACTCAAAAGGGCCGTCCGGCAAGGACGCAACGAGCGGAGAGGCGATGCGTACGCTTCGGTATGTTGAGCCTCTGAGCGATGCGAGAACGCCGCTGACGAACTTTTCAGCATCCTGCTAGGCCCTGAGGATGTCTTGGCAACCGGGGGCATCGGGCGCGTAAGAAGATCAACTTTTCAACAGCCGGTAGATCTCCCCCCTGAGACTCCGCTACACTTCCCTCCCTTGAAAAGGAGAGGCCGATGCGGGACGAACGGACGACTAATTATTATACTCTGCTCGAGCTCTTGCCCAATGCAACGGACGCTGAGATCAAGAAATCTTGGCATGAGCAAATCCAGGTTTGGCATCCGGATCGCTTCAATCATTCACCGACTCTGCACATAAAAGCTGCAGCCCGAACACAACTGATCAACCAGGCCTATCAAACCCTCAGTGACCCCATCGCACGCGCTCGGTACGATGCCACGGCACAGCCTTCGATCTCCCACAGAACGCCCCCACGCCCCTCCCCTCCATCAGGCCCATCGTCTGAATCCTACGCCTCCCCTCCGCCACGCCCTCAACAAACCGCACGGTCTCGTCAGGGCCCCCGCGGACCCCAATCACTGCTGATGCTCTCCCGACAAGGCCAGCCCAAAACCATGGTGCCGGCCATTACCATGCTCGTCGACAGCCATGAACAGCTCCCCTACGAGTTTGAGCATCTCACCCGCATCGCCGGAACTATTCGGCAGACGCTGCCGGCGGGCGATTACGCCATTGCGGAAGCGTCCGAGATTTTCTGTGTCGAGCGTCGGCGCGTGGAAGAGTTCAACACGATTTTTTCGAATCCCTCCGACAACCGCTCGCCTTTTTTGCGAGAGCTCGAAGCGCTCCTCGACTACCCACATCGGTTCCTCGTTATCGAGGGCACGCTGCAGTCCAGCAAAGGCGGCGGGCGGCTCGGCCAATATCACAAGAACGGCATCATGGATTTCTTGGATGCCCTGACAGCGCGATTTGGGATTACGATTATCTATTCGGATAGCCGAGAAGACGCAGAAGAACGAGTCGCCAATCTCGCAGCCCTGCACTACGCCTATCACTTTGCCGAGCAACAGGGATTCGGACGCTGCCTTACGGAGCACGATGTGTAGGGCGCATGGCCGATAGCGAATGGACAGCCCTGTTTCGTGACACGTGAGACGTACAAGGTGAAGCGATTCGAACATTCGGCGGGAGGCAAACCCTGCTGAACCGCCGTTCAAGCTCTCATTCCGAATTCGACCTGCCGCCAGGCTTCATAGATCACCACGGCTACCGCATTGGAAAGATTGAGACTCCGGTTTCCTGGAACCATGGGAACACGGATACATTGCTGATCAGCGACGCTCCCTCGAATCTCAGCCGGTAACCCACGGCTTTCCGGACCAAAGACAAAGACATCACCGGCGGTAAAGTCGACCAGGTCATATCGCTGTATCCCTTTGGTGGAGACGGCAAACAGGCGGCGATCTTTGAAGCGCTCCGCGCAATCAGGCCAGCTGTCGTAGACCGTAATCGTGGCAAATTCGTGGTAGTCCAGTCCTGCCCGCAGCAATTGCTTATCCTCCAGCGTAAAACCCAACGGCTTCACGAGATGCAACCTGGCTCCCGTGTTGGCGCAGAGGCGGATAATGTTGCCGGTGTTCGGAGGAATTTCAGGCTGATACAGAATGACGTCGAACATGGAGCGCGTGATTGATATGGGAGGCTGCTATGGCTATGCCATCTGCTGCTGGGCAAGTCTACTGCAATAGGCAACCGGTATCCACCCGTTCCAATTCTGGCGGAGCCGAGGCGCCCAAAAAGTAGCCCGGCCCTCTTGCTTAGTCCGAGCCATCTCCTTGATCCAGGGAGACCCCTATACATCCAGGGTTCGCATGTATAGTAGTCTTTAGTGCGTAATCTTTCTCCTGATACCGTG
>JBDTPK010000210.1:0-5462 GCA_039932735.1 Nitrospirota bacterium | reverse complement strand
CATCCTGATGGACATTTCTTGACAAGATCTAGACAAGTTTCTATAGTGCGCCACAACCTGTAGGGGCTTATTAGGAAGAGAGTGAGAAGATGGCACTTGATCGATTGGACGCGCTCGAAAGTCGCATTAGAGATCTGGTTAAGCTGGTTCAAGAGCTGAAGAGAAAGAATGCAGCAGCTGAAGAAGAATTAAATGCTATTCGACAACGACTGGCGGAGAAGGATGATGCGAATCGACAGTGGGAACAAGAGCGTGTCGATATCAAGTCTCGGATAGAAAAAGTCCTCGGCGACATCGAGTTGTTGGACTGCCTGGAAGAACGCTAAGGAGGTGGCTCTTGACTAAGACCATTGACGTGGAAATCTATGGCCAACGGTACACGATTCGTGGTGAGGCGGATGAAGGGGATGTCCGGCGCCTCGCAAGCTTTGTCGATGGCCAGATGCGCCATCTCGCGGAAGGGATGAACACAACGACCCCTTCCAAGCTCGCCGTCTTGACTGCCCTCAATTTGGCCCATCAGTTGTTTGAGCTCGAACGGAAACGTGCTCAAGGTGAGGCAGATGTCGAGCGCCGGATGAAGTCGCTTATGGAGTCGATCGAGGAACAGGTACCGACCTCGCTCTTTCGCTAGTGCTTAGTTGCATAAATAATCGATACGGCGTACCGCCTTGGGTAAGGAGGCCGAGCATGCCCAAGCCGCCACACACGTTGCGTTGTTCTGAGCAAGACCGGAAGACGCTGGAGGAGTGGGCGCGGAGCGGACACAGGAAGCGCGCCTGGTGGAGCGAGCCAAGATCATCCTGCATGGCATGCAGGGACACTCGGTCAGCGACATTGCGCAGAGTTTGCGCGTGCGCCCGAATACCGTGATCGATCGGCGGCGGCGTGTTGAACACGAAGGAGTGCCTGGTCTGGCGGATAGCCCGCGCCCGGGCAAGCCGCGGCAGTACGGCGCGGACTTTCGCACGCAGGTGCTGGCGGTGTTGGAAGCACCACCGCCGAAGGGACAAGCCGTCTGGGACGGTCCAGCGGTCGCCCGGTATCTCCAGACATCCGTGCATGCGGTCTGGCGTGTCCTGCGCAAGGAAGGCGTCTACCTGAGCCGGCCGCGGAGTTGGGGCGTGCGCACCGCTCCGGAATTTTCTGCCAAAGCCGCCGATATCGTGGGGCTGTACTGAATCCGCCGGAAACGGCGCTGGTCATATCCGTAGACGAGAAACCCAGCATCCACGCGTTGGAGCGGGCGACGGGGTACGTGGAGACCGACAATGGCACAATCGTCCGCGGGTGCAAGCGCACCTGCACGCGTCATGGGACGTTGAATCTGTTGGCCGCCCTGGAAGTCGCGACCGGTGCGATCCATACGCACATCACCCGGCAAAAGCGCCGACTGGAGTTTCTGGACTTCATGGATCATCTGATGACGGAGATGCCCGAGGGCAAGGACATTCACGTGATCCTGGACAATGACTGCATTCACAAAAGGAACGATCCGTGGTGGGCGGCACACCCAAATGTCGCGTTCCAGTTCACGCCGACTTCGGCCAGTTGGCTCAACCAGGTTGACATCTGGTTTGGTCTCTTTGCGCGGAAGGCTCTCACGGGTGCCAGCTTTCGAAACATTGAGGAGTGGCGTCGGGCCATCGAAGCGTTTGTGGCCGCCTATGGACCAACAGCCAAACCGTTTGTCTGGCGCAAGAGAGAAGTCAAAGGCTCTCAACTCAGAAACACTATCGTCAACTTACGCAACTAAGCACTAGATTCAACTTGCAAAGGGCGTTTTCCTTTGTTATCGTTACATGGGTTTGTTTGGGGCGTAGTATATTTTACGATAGGGATAAGATTAGGTCATGCTTGAACCGGCCCAGCGATCCGGGGATACGATGCAGTCACAACGGAATGGATGTAAGTTCTTGATGCTGGTGAAATTAAGTCAGTTACAATGTGCACAGGGGTTTATCCACCTCATGTATAACCTCGCAGAGATGTTGGGCCAGGTCATGGAGTTCATGATACCGTCGAGGGGTGCGGTCTGGGGAAACAGCCGGCAGCTGCTTCCGGTTCGCACGCAAAGTCCGCTCATGCATATCAGAGCGGGCCGACGTCGACGGATTTCGGGGGATATATCCAGCACAGAACGTACCAGTCATCTCAATTCAGCAAAGCATCCATTCCCGTGGAGTTCGTACTCGGAGTAGGTCTGTCGACCGCGTTTCCAGCAGTCCTCTTCTAGTTCCTCATCTTTCCACTGCGTTCCCTTCTCATTCAAGACCGTCTAATAACCTTGTATCACACGAGGATGAGAAGTACTTCTTCTCATCTCACGACTGTAAGGGGGGGGCCACATGTCAACCTCAATTATCGCCTATCTTTTAACAGGACTCGTTGGAGGACTTCTCGGAATCGGCCTCCTTGAGCTGATCCGCCGCTCATCGGGCGCCACGAAGAAGGCACAGGAAGAGGAGCAGGGCCGCCAGGCTGTACAGAATGCTCAGCGGGAGGCGGAGAACATCGTTAAAGAGGCGAAGCTGGAAGCGAAAGACCTTCTGCTGAGATCGAAAGAGGAACTGGAAAAGGAGCAAAAGGTCAAGGTGGCTGAGTTCGCGACAGTCGAAAAGCGTTTGATTCAGCGGGATGAAGCCATCGAGAAACGAATTAATCTGATAGACAAGCGTGATAGCGACGCCCAGAAGCGAGATCAAGATCTCGCAAAGCGGGAAGAAAAATTGCTGGGTAAAGAAGCGGCGTGTGCGCGAGTGGAGAAGGAGCATCGTGAGGCATTAGAGCGCATTGCGGGGATCACGGCCGAGGAGGCAAAGAAGCAGCTTATTCAAGAAATGGAAAGCCAGGCACGGCTTGAGGCGGTTGGACATGCGAAGCGGACGATAGAAGAGGCGCGGGAGAATGCGGAGCGAGAGGCGCGAGAGATCATTACGAATTCGATTCAACGTGTGGTGCGTGACTATGTATCCGAATCCACGATTTCGGTTGTGCCGATTCCAAACGACGCGATGAAGGGACGGATTATCGGGCGGGAAGGCCGCAATATCCGCGCGATCGAAGCGGCAACCGGGATCGACCTGATTATCGATGAGACGCCTGAAGCCGTCATCGTCTCGGGCTTCGATCCGTTGCGTCGCGAGATTGCCAAGGTCTCGCTCGAACGGTTGATGCATGACGGGCGTATCCATCCGACGCGGATCGAAGAGATCGTCGAGAAAGTCAAAGTCGATATCGATAAGCTCATGTATGAGGAGGCTGAGAAAATTATCTTTGAATTGGGGCTCTCGGATTTTCACCCAGAGTTGATCAAGGTGCTCGGTCGGCTCAAGTATCGGACCAGCTATGGGCAAAACAATCTCTATCATTCGCGTGAAGCCGCGTACATTTGCGGGATCATGGCCTCGGAGCTTGGTCTCGATGTGAAGTTGGCCAGACGGGGCGCGCTGTTACACGATATTGGGAAAGCCGTCAGTCATGAAGAAGAAGGCCCTCATGCCATGCTAGGCGCGGAGATCGCCAAGAAGTACGGCGAGAGCGAGAAGATTGTGAATGCCATTGCCGGACATCACGAACAAGTGGCGCCGATCTGTCCAGAATCGGTGTTGGTTGCCGCGGCTGAAGCGTTGTCTGCGGCCAGGCCTGGGGCGAGACGAGAGGCGTTGGAGACCTATGTCAAGCGACTGGAGAAGCTGGAGTCGCTTGCCACGACTATCAAAGGGGTGCAGAAGGCCTATGCCATTCAAGCAGGTCGAGAGATTCGCGTCATCGTCCGACAGGAAGATATTACCGATGCCGAGTCGTTCCAACTGTCTCGGGATTTGGCGAAGAAGATTGAGCAGGAGTTGACCTATCCCGGCACGATTCGAGTGACGGTGATTCGCGAGAGTCGGTATGTGGAGTACGCCAAATGAAGGTACTCTTTATCGGCGATATCTTTGGAGAACCTGGGCGTCGTGCATTAGCTAGGGCTGTTCCGAGGCTGGTAGCTCAGCGGCAAATTGATATCGTAATCGGGAATGGAGAGAACGTAGCCGGGGGATTTGGCATCACGGAGGAGCTGGCTGAAGAGTTGTTTGATCTCGGCCTTGCCGTGATTACAACCGGAAATCATGCCTGGGATAAGAAAGAAATTCTCGACTATTTCCCCAGGGAGCCACGACTGCTTCGTCCAGCCAATTATCCGAGTGGTGTACCTGGTAACGGAAGTGTGGTGGTTGAGTCGGCTGGCGGGGAACAGTTAGGCGTGATGCAGCTGATGGGGCGAGCGTATATGCCGACATTGGACTGTCCGTTCCAAGTGGCCAAAAAGGAATTGGCCGCGCTGAAAAAACGAACAGCTGCCGTGATTGTTGATATGCATGCGGAAGCGACGTCGGAAAAAATGGCAATGGGGCATTATCTGGACGGAGAGGTCGTCGCCGTGGTCGGTACCCATACACATGTGCAAACGGCCGACGAGCAGATCCTTCCGAAAGGGACTGCGTATCTGACGGATATCGGGATGACCGGTCCGCTCCATTCCGTCATCGGGGTGAAGAAAGAGTTGGCGATCGAAAAGTTTCTCACCGGAATGCCACGGCGCTTTGAAGTCGCTTCGGGTCCTTCCGTTTTTTGTGCGGTGTTGCTCGATCTTGATGCGCGTCTTGGCAAGGCCCTATCGATCGAACGGATTCGTATCATCGATTAAAGGAGACTCACCACGAGCCCTCCCGGTTTTCCTGATCTCTTCTTCGCTGTCGTCCCTCCGAAACGGCTGTTCACGGTTTCGGAGTTAACAGGGCTGCTTCGGACCTCAATCGAAGAACAATTCTCCGACATTTACTTGGAGGGTGAACTCTCCAATCTCCGTGCCCCGGGATCGGGACACATCTATTGCACCCTCAAGGATAAGACGAGCCAAATCCGTGCGGTGCTGTTCCGGTCTAGCGCTGTGCGGCTTCGCTTTGCCATACAAGAGGGAATGCAGGTAAACGTGCGAGGACGGCTCACGGTCTATGAACCGCGCGGAGAGTATCAGATTGTGCTTGATACGGTGGAGCCGAAAGGAATCGGGGCGTTACAGCTCGCATTTGAGCAATTAAAGGGACGATTGACCGCGGAGGGACTGTTCGGTCAGGACAGAAAGAAGTCGATCCCGGCATTTCCTCGGACTGTGGGTGTGGTCACGTCACTGACCGGCGCAGCTATTCGAGATATCCTGGCTGTGCTTCGGCGGCGTTGGCCGACGATTCAGATTCTCATCGCCCCAGTGCAAGTCCAAGGGGGGAGTGCCGGACGTCAAATCGCTCAGGCGCTGGCTGATTTAAACGGCTGGGGCTCTGTGGATGTCATCATTGTCGGGCGGGGAGGAGGTTCGTTGGAGGATCTCTGGAGTTTCAACGAAGAGATTGTGGTGCGTGCGATTGCCGCATCCCATGTACCAGTGGTGTCGGCGGTTGGGCATGAAATCGATGTCA
>JBDTPK010000209.1:0-5463 GCA_039932735.1 Nitrospirota bacterium | reverse complement strand
GGAATCCGTGCAATCCCAGCCGGCTTCCAACGTCGACGCGCCAAGGCCAAAATCGAAAAGACTGCTCGCAAACTCGGCATGACCACCATAACGCTCGAATATGCCGCGCCCATGATTCAGGAAGCAGCCTCAGAAGACTACACCCCTATCTTCTCGAATAAGGGAACCGGCGCCTCCACCGAAGCACAGGCGACCGTAGCTGCTGCGACGAACAGTCCCAATGGCGCGACCGCCTCAAACGAGAACGGTCGAGAAAACGGGAACGTGCACGTGGCGGAACCTGCCCCTGCCTCTCCTCCCTACACCTGGACGCCGGAGGCACAATCACGGCTCGAGCGTGCGCCTGAAGGGTTCATGCGCGACTGTACCCGTGCTCTCATCGAAAAACATGCCGATAAGCTCGGCGTCACGCTCGTCACAGCCGAGGTGGCGCATGAAGGTATCGAACAGGCCAAGGACTACATGGCGGAAGCCATGAAGACCGGCAACATAAAGGACATGATCGCCAACCTGACCGGCAAAACGAAATCCTAGGAGCTTGTCCGATATCGTTTTCGTGGCGAGACGAAAAAGGCGCAGATCCGGAAAACCTGAAATGTATAGTCTGGGTTAAATCAAGGATTCTTTCTGCCTGAGCATGACACACATCGATGCGGGTCATGTGATGCAATAGAACGATCGATGCCGGACAAGCTCCTGAGTTTTCCGATGGCAACTGTTTAATTCTCAATGTTCGATGATTGGCCTGTCCTGACACGCACACATTCCATTTACAATTCATAATTCATCAGTATCGAACATTATGGGTAAATCGCTTCCAATTTTTAATCCCTCCTCTGTTGCGAGCACGTTCGGGAATATCCAGCAACAGGTATCACAGTTCTTTAGTCCGTCATCCACGGCTCCTGCGCCGCACGATGGCCGAACAGTCGATGATTTCAAACCCTATCTCATCGCCCTGAACCTCACGAAGCGCTGCAATCTCAAGTGCGACCATTGTTACCTCGACGCGACGACAAAATCAGCCGGCGGAGACGATGAACTCTCGACCGAAGAGTGTTACACGCTCATCGATCAGATTGCCCAGGTCAACAAAGGCTGTCTCCTTGTGATTACGGGTGGCGAACCGCTCGTCCGCCCCGACATTCTCGATATCGCACGCCACGCCGTGAAGCTCGGCTTCATGGTGGTATTCGGGACCAACGGCATGTTGATCGACGACCGGATGGCGAAAGACCTCGTCGCGATCGGTGTGATGGGCATGGGCATCAGTATTGATTCGCTTGACCCCCAGAAACATAATCGTTTCCGCGGGGTGCCCGGTGCATGGGAAGCGGCACTCGCCGGCATTGAAGCCTGCAAACGGAACGCGCTGGCCTTCCAAGTGCATTTCAGCGCACAGCCCATGAATTACCAGGAACTGCCCTCGGTCATCGATTGGGCACACCAGCTTGGCGCCAAAGTGCTCAATGTCTTCTTCATGGTCTGCACAGGCCGTGGCGAAGAACTCACCGACATCACCCCGACCCAATACGAAGAGGTCCTCAGCTACCTAGTCAATTGTCAGGATAATTACAAGGGCATGCTCGTCAGGGCCCGCTGTGCGCCGCATTTCAAACGGCTCGCCTATGAGAAGGACCCGAACTCCCCGATTACCAAAGCGACAGGCTATATGGGGGGCGGCTGCCTTGCCGGCACCAACTATGCGCGTGTGACTCCTAACGGCGAGTTGACCCCGTGCCCCTACATGCCGTTGTCTGCCGGGAATATCCGCGAGACCAGTTTCGTCGATCTGTGGGAAAAGTCCGATGTCTTCAATTCCTTCCGCTACCCACACCTCAAAGGTAAATGCGGCGATTGCGAATACACGGACATCTGCGGCGGCTGTCGCGCACGCCCCTACGTCGATCACGGAGACTGGCTGGACGAAGATCAATGGTGTCTCTACACTCCAAAAGGCGGTGAGAAGATCAAAGTCGCGTTCAATACGCCGGAAGAAAACGCCGTGGCGTGGGATGAGGATTCAGAGACGCGACTCAATCGAATTCCCTATTTCTTGCGGGCCATGGTGAAAAAGGGTGTTGAAAAGCACGCACGCGAACAGAGCATCCCCCTCATTACCATTGAGCTGATGGAAGAACTCCGCAAGAAACGCTTCGGCAACGATGCCCCGGTCTTCAATTTCGACGTAAAAGATAAGGGCTGAGGAGCTCGAAGATCGGCACCCCTCTACGGACCGTACACACTCTGCCCTTTTGCCCCCACACCGACCTATGGATGCGCTTCAAAGTCTCTTCACCGACTTCAACACGCTGATCCCGATCCTCAACCACTGGGTGCACTTGTCAGCGGCGGTCATTTGGGTCGGCGGAATCGCATTCCTCATCATAGCCGTGACTCCTGGGCTAAAGAAGGCAGTGGCCAAGGAGCAGATCAAGCCGATTACCGATGCGTTCTATCAGCATTACAAGAAAGTCGCGGGGATTCTGCTCGTGGTCCTGCTGTTTACCGGTGGCATCAATTTCCACTTCGTCAATCAGCTCATTACCCTGCAAACCGGTAGCGGGATCCAGCATCATGCGAAATATCTGACCGTGTTCTTTGTGAAGTTGTTTCTCGTCCTCTGTCTTCTCACGCTCTTCCTCTATACGGTGCTCTTCAAATCCGATGATGCGGAAGAAGGCGATGAAACGTCCTACGAAGCGATCCCTTTCCAGCAAGCCGCACTCTGGATCGGCCTCCTCATCCTCCTCTGTGCAGCCGCAATGAAACATCTCCACACATAGACCGCACTCCATCTCTGGCTCTCAGCCGCGTTCATCTGCTTGTTTGCCCTATACCTGTATCCCCTAGGATACGGACCGTACTGAATCAGGTATGCCCCTGCCCGATAGCCTCGTCTTCCCATTCACTTGGCAAACCACGTGTACTCAACGACTTATAAGGTTGGATCCAAAATATTTTGAACTGAGCTAGGTCTGGCACAGGGGTTGCTCAACGGTTGGGTAGTCCTCTTATCACCCACATCGGAAGCTAGAGGGCAAGGATGACCTGCGGGAAGTTTCTTGGCGAAGCGAAGTGCCGGTGGATCCCCAGTCAAGAGGTGCATGCCTCTCACGCAGAGGGACTACCTCTGGGTTATGCCCACCCGGAGCCCTCCCACTGCCACACGCACGCCATCGGGGCCGCGTCCGCTCTCCTCTCTCAGCAGCGGCGCGGCCCTTCAACTGGCCAGACAATAAACATAACCACTCATGTCAGGCTCACCGGAAATGGGGGAACCAGTCCGCAGAGGAAGGGAGTCACTCCGGCTATTCTTGCTTCACAACCAGTCATCAAGCAATGGCATTCAAGCGAATAGATCTTCCTGGATTAGGATGTCCTCTCTTCGATCTCCAGAATTTCCCTGCTGCAACATCCTGCTTCCGAGCCTATCCAGTATAGACTCTCCGACTGGGTGAATGATCCCCGTGCATCTTCGTCAGCCCGACCATCCATCTATATGATTTTTCCTCTATGCTTGGCGTCAGATCCGCCTCTCGGCTATCAGCCTAGCCCGAGCCAACTGGAGAGGGAATCGGATCGACAGGACGCGTGTGACCAAACGGACCTCCCGATTGCAATTGAGCCTTGCGCTACAGTAGCGTGGCTCGAACATAGTGGTGAGGGCAATTCGTCCATGGTGACCGAGTTTGTCGTGACGGCTGGTGAGCAGCCCAAGCGGCTGGATATATTTCTGGTCAATCGTGAGCCCAAACTGTCTCGGTCGGCCTTGCAACGGTTGATTGGGCAAGGGCGGGTGCGAATCAACGGGCAGCTCGTCAAGCCCAGCCAAAAGATCAAGCCTGGCGACATGATCGCTTTTGATATTCCAAAGGCGGAGCGGCTGGAACTCAAAGGCGAGTCGATCCCGCTTGAAATTCTCTATGAGGACGACGTGTTGCTGCTCTTAAACAAACCGGCCGGCTTGGTGGTCCATCCTGCGCCGGGTCATTGGGCCGGCACGCTGGTCAACGCGCTCCTCTATCATTTTCAGAACTCAGGCGGCACGGTGTCGACGATAGGGGGAAAGGAACGGCCAGGGTTAGTTCATCGGCTGGACAAGGATACCTCCGGCGTGATGGTGATCGCCAAGACCGACGAGGCCCATCGTGCTCTTGCGGCGCAATTCAAACAGCACACGATCACGCGGGTGTATGAAGCATTGATTTCAGGTGTGCCGAAAAAAGGACATGGATTGATTGAGCTGGCGATTGGCCGCGACAGGAAAGAACGGAAAAAGTTCTCTGCCCACACGGCACGGCCTAAGGAATCCGTGACGGAATACAAGGTTGACCATCGCTTTGGGAAACTGGCCGCCCATGTGCTATTGTATCCACGCACAGGTCGGACTCACCAGCTCCGCGTCCATCTGGCATCCCTAGATCATCCCATTCTAGGAGATCAGACCTATGGCGGGAGGAAAGTCTGCACGGTAGAGAATGTCGAGATTCCCCGCGTGATGTTGCATGCGAGGACCCTAGGCTTCCGTCACCCCTCCACCGGTGAGTTTCAGGAGTATACCAAGCCCTTCCCGTCCGATATGGAGCAGGTCGTTCAGGCCCTCGACGGTCTCACGCCTCCTCACGGTGCCAGAAAATCTTGACAGGGCCGTCAGCGTGGCGTGAGCCATGCCGCCTCGAAGGATGAGTTCATGCAGACCGCCGATGCGTTGGACGCAATGGGTGGATTGGTTGCGCAGCTAAAGACTTATGCGGCAAAATTGCCGCCGATCGTGCACTTGTCGGCTGTACCGACCGGCGTGAAGCCAAAATTTGAGGCCGTTGAGGAGTATGAGGAGATCGTCTCCCGGTTTAGGAGCCAGAGCGCCGGGACTCCCTATAGGGGTCTGAACGAATTATTTGTTGAATCGCTGGAAGCCTTCGAGGTTGGTCGATTACTTGGCTCCGTCCATCCGCTCCTCTCAGTGCTCGATCATCTGGAACGGATGCAGCGAGATCAAGAAATCGAAGTCGGGCGGATCGACCAGGGGCGCACTGGCGAGTATCGATCCGCGCTGAATAAAATTCTCCCCGGCAACACACCGGAGGTGGACGGCGCAGGGCATGGAATGTGACGTCGAAGTCTTGAGTTCTGAATGTTGAGTTTCTGTGCTAACTCAGAACCCATAACCCGAAACTTTTCACTTTGCTACGCGGTCAATGCCCCATCTTTGGACCGGCGGCGTTGTCTCCCTGCGAGACAAGCGTGAAGCGAACGGTTGACCCACAGTGAGGGCACTTGGCTCGAACGGTTGCTTCATCGAGGAGTTCGTACTGTTCCTCAGTGAGCCACATGAGTTGAGAGCACTTCGGGCAGCTACGGACTTGCGTTGCCATGATGTTCCTCGTACACTCCGCGTGATCTTTGTTGCTGTTACTGGGAGATAATCTAGTACAAGATGCCCCCAACCCTCAAGCCCGC
>JBDTPK010000208.1:0-5464 GCA_039932735.1 Nitrospirota bacterium | reverse complement strand
TCGCGGGAAGCCCAAGCGCGAAGGCGATGTTCCGCCCGTTATAGGATTGAAACCCTATAGCCGGGTCGATCGCTTCCCGTATGATCTTCTCCGGTGTGTTAGCGGCGACGACTTCGACCTCCATCCCGCCTTCGGTGCTCGCGATAAACACGGGCCATCCGCTATCCCGATCAACAAGGAGGCTCACATACAATTCCTTGGCAATCGCCGCCCCCTCTTCGATCAGCAGCCGCCGCACTTCCCGCCCCTTGGGGCCGGTTTGATGGGTAACGAGGGTCTTGCCGATCAGTTCCTTGACCAGACCACGAACAGCCGCCTTGTCTTTCGTAATTTTGACGCCGCCGGCCTTGCCTCGACCTCCTGCGTGAATCTGCGCCTTGACGACGAACACCGGGGTGTTGAGTTCTTCTACCCATGCCGCTCCTGCTTCGGGTGAAGTAATCTCTCTTCCGCGGGGAACCGGAACCCCGAACTGCCCGAACAACTGCTTCGCCTGAAACTCATGAACGTTCATATCACTCCTTCTTGTCGCTTCAGTGCTGAGTGGTGGAAAAATTCCTTCTCAGCGCTCAGCACACGCTACTTCATTATTCTTTTCTCGTATAGTGGGGCAAGATCATGGGCGATACGATTCCGTTCGAACTGCCGTGCTTCTTGGCCTCGGCACGGAATCCCTTCAGATGCCCGACTGTCACCTTCCCTTGCGGCAAAACAACGGCGCGAGCCGCAGCCGTCAGCCCGGATCGCTTTCCAAAGACCATCAGGTCGAGGAGCGAATTGCCCATCAATCGGTTCCGTCCGTGCAATCCGCCTGAGGCCTCACCTGCAACGAAGAGATTGGGTACGTTGGTTTCTGAATTGGTATCGATCTTCACACCGCCATTCTGGTAATGCAGCGTCGGATAGATCAATACGGGGTCTTTGCTGATATCGATGCCGAACCGTTCGAACTGGAGCATCATCGCAGGGAAATGTTTCTCCAAGGTGCCGGAACCATGTTCGGCATCGAGCAATGGCGTGTCGAGCCAGACGCCGATACGCCCGGACATCGTACGGATGCCGCGCCCTTCTTCGCACTCTCGGATAATCGACGAGGAGACGACGTCGCGTGTGTCCAGTTCGTTGACAAACCGTTCCCCCTTCGCATTGACCAAATGGCCGCCTTCGGATCTGATACCCTCCGTGACCAGCGCCCCGATGAGCTGTTCAGGATAGACCGCGCCGGAGGGGTGATATTGGAACGTATCGATGTGCATGAGCGTGGCGCCCATCCGATAGGCTAGGCACAGCCCATCGCCGGTCGCTCCGTAGTGATTGCTGGTCGGGAATCCCTGAATGTGGAGCCGTCCAATCCCACCGGTCGCCAGAATGACGGACTTAGCTGCCACGACGATGTGGCGGTGATTGTCGAGATCTTTGAAGATCGCGCCGGTACAGTGCCCATTTTCGTCGCTCGTCAACTCGATCGCAGCACAGAACTCAAGCAACTGGATGTTCTGATTCAACACCTCATCCTTAAGCACCCGCATGATCTCAAGGCCGGTATAGTCTGAGCAGGTCAGGAGGCGAGGCTTCGAACTGCCCCCGCCTTTCTTCACATGCAGGTTGCCGTCCCCGTCACGATCGAATAAGACTCCCAGGCTCAACAACCATTTCGCAATCGAGGGGCCTTCTTCGACCATCACCTTGAGCAGGTGATGGTCGTTCTGCATGTGGCCGCCCTTCAGCGTATCCACGAAATGCGTGACGGGCGAGTCCCCTGGCGCGACCGAAATCTGCATCCCCCCTTGCGCCATCACGCTATTGGAGTCGCCGAGACGGAGCTTCGTCGCCAGCATCACCTTCGCCCCGGCTGTATGTGCATGAAGCGCCGCCGCACAGCCGGCTCCTCCGCCTCCCACCACCAGGACGTCGGTCGTGTAGTCGGACGTCAGATCGATCTCGTCGGCGATAGGACTGTCGCCCTCCAGCAATGATGCCAGCTCGACGACCGTCTTATCCCCACCGTTGGGGCCGAAACGAATCGGCCGATAGGCTCGTTCACGATAATCCGGATGATATTTGTGGATCAGCTGGTCGCAGTCCGCTGGAGAGAACTTGGGAAGGGTCTGTGTGCGTCGAGCATCCCTCGTGCGATGCACGATCTGTTGTAGGGCGTGGATGTCCATTCTCTAACTTTCAACTTTCAGCCTTCAATCTCGCTTTCAGAAGCTGAGGGCTGATTGCTCGTTATGCTATTTGACCGTCGCGCAGTGATTGGCCAGTTCCTTGTCGGTCATCTTGAGTATCGTGGCCCACTCATCGTCAAAACAACCGTCCTGAATCTCTTGGATGCGCACATCCAGACCCAGAGGCTTTTCGGTAAAATGAGCTCCCTGCGCCCGGCTCACATAGAGGGCCACGAGGTTGGGAGCGATGTCTGCAATGCAGACCGGCGTACACATCCCGCACATCACGCAATCCATGAACATCTCGGATACACTCTTGAAGTCGCCGAACACGGCCTTCCAGACTCCTTCCCGCACATCAATCTGCTGTGGGCAGGCTTCGGTGCAAGCATTGCAATTCCGGCACAGCGGCGCTTCAGGATAGAGATTGAAGAGGTCTTGTTTCGGATCCTTGAGCGCCTGGATGTCGTACGTCGCCTTCCGGGCCGGGAAGGGCGGCATCATCGTGATCGACATACCGTCTTGCACCGCCATTTGGCAGGCCAGGCAGGTCCGCACTTTCGGATCGTCCTTGGTTCGATAGTAGGCAGCGCAGGCACCGCAAAACCCGCCAAGACAACCGACCCCGCGGACGACTTCCTGGCCCGAGTACCACAAAGCCTTGATGATCGTGATCCCCTCCGGCACTTCGTATTTCTTGCCGGCGATCTCGACCGTGACCATCTTGTGCCGGATGACTTCCGGCTGATCGATGACGTTGCTGTCGTCTTGTGCCATGATCTCCAAAATCCGCTATCAGCTCTCAGCCATCAGCATTCAGCCTTCAGATTTCCCGTTGGCTGATCGCTGACAGCTGACCACTGACGGCTTTCCTAGGCAATCGCATCCACAATTGCATTCAACGTCGGGCTAGGACGCATCGCTTTTGCCGCCTTCGCATCATCGGGATGGTAGTACCCGCCGACATCGACCGGCTTCCCCTGGGCAGCGAGTAATTCACCCGTAATCTTGGCTTCATTGTCCGCCAGATCCTTGGCGATCTTGACAAAGCGTACGGCCAAACTCTTATCCTGAGCCTGTTGGGCCAAGGCCTGCGCCCAGTACAAGGCCAGATAGAAATGGCTTCCGCGATTATCGATCTCCCCCACCTTGCGAGCCGGCGACTTATTGCTCTCCAGGAACTTCGCATTGGCTTGATCGAGCGCGTCGGCCAAGATCTTTGCTGCTTGATTATCCCCTACCTTGGCGAGATGTTCCAAAGAAGCGGCCAGTGCGAGAAACTCACCGAGCGAATCCCATCGCAAATACCCTTCCTCCTGAAACTGCTGCACGTGCTTGGGAGCAGAGCCGCCGGCGCCGGTTTCAAAAAGACCGCCGCCGTTCAGCAGAGGAACGATCGAAAGCATCTTGGCACTGGTGCCAATTTCGAGAATCGGGAACAGATCCGTGAGGTAGTCCCGCAAGACGTTTCCTGTCACGGAGATCGTATCCTTCCCTTCTTTGATCCGCTCCAACGAAAGACGAGTCGCATCGGCCGGTGTCATGATTCGGATATCGAGGCCCTTGGTATCGTGATCTTTCAAGTAGCGTTCGACCTTCACGAGCAATTGGGCATCGTGCGCCCGATCCTTGTTCAACCAAAAAACTGCCGGGGCTCCAGTGGCCTTTGCACGATTCACCGCCAGCTTGACCCAGTCCTTGATCGGTGCATCCTTCACCTGACACATGCGCCAGATGTCGCCGTCTTCCACTTGGTGTTCCAGCAGGGTCTTGCCTGAGACATCCACCACGCGGATCGTGCCGTTGCCAGGCGCTTTGAAGGTCTTGTCGTGCGAACCGTATTCCTCTGCAGCCTGCGCCATGAGGCCGACGTTGGGCACGCTGCCCATCGTCTTCGGATCGAATGCACCATGCTTCTTACAGAACTCAACGACCTCATGATAGACCGGCGCATAGCTGGCGTCAGGGATGACACACTTCGCGTCATAGGCTTTACCGTCAGGGCCCCACATCTTTCCAGAATCGCGAATGACCGGGGGCATGGACGCGTCGATGATGATGTCGCTGGGGACATGCAGGTTGGTGATCCCCTTGTCGGAATTCACCATCGCCATGGGAGGCCGTTTCTGGTACACGGCTTGGACGTCTGCCTCAATCGCCTTGCGCTGATCGTCCGGCAACGCCTTGATCTTCGTGTAGAGGTCGCCGATCCCGTTGTCCGGATCCACGCCCAGCTTCTTGAGCGCCTCGCCATGCTTCTCGAACACGTCCTTGTAATAGACCGTCACAGCATGACCGAAGATCTTGGGATCCGAGATCTTCATCATGGTAGCCTTCATATGAATCGAGAACAGCACGCCCTGCTTCTTGGCATCTTCGATCTGCTCCTCCAGAAACTGCCGCAGAGCCCGCTTGCTCATGAAGGTGGCATCGATGATTTCATTGGCCTGCAATGTCACTTTCGGCTTGAGCACGGTCGTCTTGCCATCCTGGCCGACGAACTCGATCCGCGCATCGGTCGCCGCAGTCGTGGTCATGGACTTTTCGTTGGACCGGAAATCCCCACCCTTCATATGGCTGACATGCGTCTTGGAGTCTGGACTCCAGGCTCCCATCTTGTGCGGATGCTTTCTGGTGTGGGCCTTCACGGAGAGCGGCGCACGGCGATCAGAGTTGCCTTCACGCAGCACCGGGTTGACGGCACTACCTTTGACTTTGTCGTAGCGGTTCTTAACGTCCTTCTCTTTATCGTCTTTTGGATTCTCAGGGTAATTGGGAAGCTTATAGCCCTGACTTTGCAATTCCTTGATAGCCTCTTGGATCTGAGGAAGCGACGCGCTGATGTTTGGAAGCTTGATGATATTGGCTTCCGGCGTCTTGGCCAGCTCCCCCAATTCTGACAAGGCATCCGCCTGCTTCTGTTGCGGCGTCAGGTAATCAGGAAATACCGCGAGGATGCGTCCAGCCAATGAGATATCGCGCAACTCAACGGCTACGCCGGCCGCCTTACTGAAAGCGTTGATGATCGGCAGAAACGAATAGGTCGCCAACATGGGGGCTTCATCTGTTTTCGTATAGATAATTTTGTCCGCTTTGGTCGTCATGGTGATTCCTCTAACTCCTTGTTAGTTCAGCGCGTTCAACGCGGAACCGGCCTTAAACCACGCAATCTGTTGTTCGGTGATGCTGTGGTTCGCCTGAATGGTGAGTGACGTACCATCCGCCTTATGGATGGTCACTTGCACCGGTTTGCCAGGAGCCAGACTGCTTAGCCCTGTCACGCTGATGCGATCCTG
>JBDTPK010000207.1:0-5479 GCA_039932735.1 Nitrospirota bacterium | reverse complement strand
GCCCTGTTCGGCGGCACCGCCCCGCTGGTTGCCACATTCCTGATTGGATGGAGCGGCAACGTCCTCACGCAGGTTTTCTACTTAAGCTTCTGCGCAACCGTATCCCTTGCCATCATGTTCCCGCTTCGAGATCGAGCGCCGGCACAGGCGGCATCGCCGGAGGCGGCTAGACAGGAGGCTCTGATCAGCCTTGACCCATGAGCGATTAAAAGATGTCGCCGCCGTGAGGGCTTGCGGTACAATCGTTCAGGCCATGCCAACACCCCGCACAGTAAACTGGATTCTCCTCCCTCTCCAACTGTTGCTGGCGACATTTTCCTGGCTCGTCTGGCCAAACCTCACACAAGCGGGCGACTACGGCAACGAGGTCACCGTCGAGATCGAACCGCGCCAAGCCGTCGCCACCAGTCTGTTGAGCGGTCGTCGGGCTATTCCCCTTGACGCACACGAAACCGTGATCAGTTCAGGTGCAAGCGGCATTAACGCCGTTGTCGTGACCTCGCGCCGGCTCCTGGGTTTTTCGAGCCGTACCCTGTCGTGGAGCGAGACGGATCGCGATCTCAATGAAAAGGTCCTCGAACGACGGCTGTTGCCCACTTTCAGCGTGGTGAGAACGGACAAGCATCTGTACGGATTTCACGGAGCGAACGGAATCTGGCTCGATGAGGCTCTCGGAGTGCGAGAAACGGTCAAGCGGACTCAGACGACTGATTATGGAGCAGTGTTCGTGACGAACGAACGGCTCGTGGGCTTTGCCTCTCTGCTCGGCGACTTCTCCTCAAAGGCGCTCGGTGTTCACGAGCGCATCACGCGATTGGACAACGAGAAGGGCCTCATCATCGCCACCACCAGCACCCGCACACTCGTGTTCGGAAGCCGCTTAAGCGGATGGGAAGAATTCGAGTAAGGCGTCTAGATCTGGGCATGCGTCCGTCAACCCCGTACCGCCGCAACCCGCGTCCTGAGCGCAGGGAGTGCTCTCGATTCACACCACGGGGGTTTCTGAGCCAGATCGCATTTCTGGGAGAAGGATGAGGGAGGACGATAGAGTCCGGCACGAGTCCTTATACGCATGACTGCCTCAGTCAGATTTTCGTATCTGATGAGCCTCTTCGCCCACGGACACGCTTATCCCGAGCAAGGCGCTACGAGCGAAGAGGCGAATCGTACTTCGTCCCGTTCGGCTGGTGTCGACCAATCTCGCGGGCTTTCCCTATGTCACTCAACAAGCGGTTCGAAAGATGCGGAAACAAGGAACAGGTCTTCCCGTGAACATCACGACCTCACGGCGATGAGTGTCAGTTTTTCTGATCGGGCGAGGGATTTGATCGCGGCCTCACGTGTGAGTGCTGCGCTTTTGGTCCGTCGATATTCAACATATCGTACCTTCAACGGACTTCGGTATTTCGTGTATTTTGCGCCTCGGCCAGACCTGTGCGCTTCCAGTCGCCTCTCCAGATCACTGGTCATGCCTGTGTACAGGCTGCTGTCCGAACACTCCAGGATGTAGACGACCCACTTCATTGTCGTGATTCCACTGCGTCTGAGACTGGCGTCTGCGAGATGTCAGGAGACATGGAGGAAGTCAGTACGGCAAGATTGAGGGCTCGGACTAGGCGAAGCTTTATCGCACAGTCGGCTCGCGTGATGGTTCATTGGGAGGAAGTGGCAGTCACTCCGTGTCACGCCACTCTCTCCCGTTCACCTCTGCCCATATTTCATGTACCATTCGTTGCTCGAACACAAACCATGATGGCTTGTCGCGCAGACTCTGCAGGAATTTCATATCGGCAGCCTTCAGCGTTTTGGGGCGTGGTTTGAGCGCGAGCAATTGGTAGATCGCTTCTCGCTCCTTCGACGAAGGGTGCACGATCTGTGAGCCTCCCAGGAACGGCCCTTTTGGTGGCGCTTGGTTCATCTGTATCAATGACATTGGGATACGTGACACATCTTCAGCCCGCACCACCGATATCGCCGACATCACAGGCATCATGACGGCCATGAGGAGGGCAATCAAACTCCTACAGCGAGTAAGAAGACTTCCCCCCGACGAACGACCAACCGACGTCAGGTGGGGAGATATTTGTTCGGGGTCACACATAGGCGAAGGTCAATAGGTCATTCCGTGTGATGTGCACACCATGCTCACGAGGCGGCTTTAGAGGTGAGTTCTATGGCTGACGGAGCACGATCAAAACGGCTGCCGACAGGCAGCAGGAACGCTTGAAGGATACGATTGATCCATCCGTGAAACGGGACGATTTCATAGGACCGTATCTCGAAATACCCGTTGCCGGTTTGTACGAGGAGCTTCCCCGATTGCTTGGAGATGATTTCTCCAGGAACTCTCCCTGACGGAGGCCCCTCTTGAGGCTGCGCATCGTAAATCTTGATGGTGGTCCCATTGAGACAGGCGGTGAGAGGTTCATACGGTTGCAGCGCGCGCCAAAGATCGGCAATGTGTCTCGCGGACCCGTTCCAATCAAGAATCGTGTCGGCGGCTTTCTTCTTTCCAAAATAGGTACGCTCCGCGATAGGTTGCGGCTTGGGAGTGAGGGCTCCTTGCGCCATAGCATTGACGGCTTCCGTCAGGAGCGCCGCGGCTGCATGGTGTTGTCGCTGCGTCAATTGCCCTGCAGTTTCATGTTCGCCGATCATCAGTTCTTGTTGGGCGACAATATCTCCCGCATCGATTCTTTCCGTCATCACATGTACGGTGAGCCCTGCAAGCGATTCTCCATTCTTGATCATCCAAAATGCCGGATGTGGCCCTCCATAACGAGGGAGCAATGAAGGGTGGCAATTCAAGACGCCTAACCGAGGCGTGTGGAGCAGTGCCGTCTTTAAAATCTGAGGGAAGAAAAAGACCACGATAAGATCGATGTTCAAGCCCCGTACATATTCAACAAATGTGGGAGAGTTCACGTTGGGGGAGGTGATGCGCAGGATTTTTTCCTTATCAAGCCATCTCCAGGCATCGAACTGCGGCCTAATCATCCGTATCGGTTTAGATCGGCACAACATCGCTCTGACGAGAGTCCTGATCGTATACCCAAGACCGTCAGACTTTGAGTGTCGCTTCCAGATCGGGCGAGCCCACGCGACAATCTCATGACCGCTTGCTTTCACTTGCCGGCCAAAATCCCAGTCGTCAACCTCAGAAAGGACTAAGAGCCGTAGTCTGGAGGGTGGAGTAGCCACGTTCGTAGAGGGGGAATGGCTCATCGCGTATCACACCAACGTCACGAAGGATCAGCTACCATACCGCTGGAGGTTTCCTGCTCAATATATCAGATATGGCTTCAGGTCTTGCACTGCAAACAATGCAGAGTCTGTGCTCTTTCCACCATCCGTTCATTCCTCTGTGATCGTCACAGTCGTACGGTGACGGCTTTCACCTCGGTGTACAGTTCCAGCGCGTCGTGGCCCATCTCGCGGCCCCACCCGGACTGCTTGTAGCCGCCGAATGGCAGCGCCGCGTCGAAGATGTTGTAGCAGTTGATCCACACAGACCCTGCGCGAAGCTCAGCCGCAATGCGGTGGGCCTTGCCCACATCGCGAGTCCACACCGCCGCCGCCAGCCCGTAGATGGAGTCATTCGCCGCCTGGAGCACCTCGTCGACATTCGTAAACGGGACCGCGCAGACAACCGGCCCGAAGATTTCCTCCTGCATGATCTTCATGTTCTGCGTGGTGTCGACCAGCACGGTCGGCTCCACAAAGTAACCCTTGTTGCCCAGCTTGTGCCCGCCGACCACTGCCTTAGCGCCTTCGGAGAAGCCGGACTCCAGATAGCCGAGTACCCGCCGTTGCTGCTCGTCCGACACCAACGGGCCCATTTGGGTGGCGAGATCCATCCCTGGCCCGACCTTGATCTTCTTCGCGTCCTCCGCCACGCCGGCCACGACCGTGTCGAAGATACCCTTCTCGATGAAAAGCCTGGAACCCGCACAGCAGCACTGACCTTGATTGAAGAAGATCGCGCTTGAGACACCGGGTATGCACGCCGCTACATCGGCATCGCTACAGACGATGTTGGGTGACTTTCCACCGAGCTCCAGCGAGACTTTTTTGAGATTCCCTGCCGCCGCCCGAAGGATGAGCTTTCCTACTTCAGTGGAGCCAGTGAAGGCAACCTTATCCACGTCTGGGTGCGATGCCAACGCCGCGCCGGCAGTCTCTCCGAATCCTGGCACAATATTGACCACCCCATCCGGGAATCCCGCTTCGCAGATCAGCTCGCCAAGCCGTAAGGCGGATAACGGTGTCTGCTCGGCCGGCTTCAGGACGATCGTGCAGCCGGCGGCCAACGCTGGGCCGAGTTTCCAAGCCGCCATGAGCAGCGGAAAGTTCCAGGGGATGATTTGGGCTACCACGCCGACCGGCTCGCGGAGCGTGTAGGCGTGATACCGAGCGCCGGGCGTGTAGGGCACTGAAATGGGAATCGTGTGGCCTTCGATTTTGGTCGCCCAACCAGCCATGTACCGGAAGTGGTCCACGGCCAGCGGCACATCCGCTGCGCGGGCCACGCCGATCGGCTTCCCGTTATCGAGCGACTCCAGTTGAGCGAATTCTTCCAGGTGAGACTCGAGGAGGTCGGCGAGCTTCCAGATCAGCCGTCCACGCTCCGAAGCGGTGAGTGTCCGCCATGGCCCGTTCTCGAAGGCGTTCCGTGCTGCGGTCACCGCGCGGTCGACGTCGACGCTGTTGCCTTCAGCCACGTGGGCGAGGACTTCACCCGTTGCAGGATTATACGTTGGGAAGGTTTTCGCCGATGCGGCTTCGAGCCACCTGCCGCCGATCAGCATCTTTCTGGGCGTACTGACAAAAGTGAGGACCTGTTGGTGAGTTGGAGTTTCCACCGTTGCTGTGCTCATGCGGTTCCTCCTCTCTGGATGTATAGTGAGGCGATGTCAGATGCGTAGAATCGAACGTAGAGACACCCCATTATACATGAACGAGAACACGGTGATCATTGCGAGAGGGTTGCATGTACGACGAAGGTGGATGGGATGGCCGCTCAGTCGGTCAACATACTGTGTGATCAACCACCTGTTGACAGGGTTGCCAGCAGCACGTAGCTTGGTATGAAATCCACCGAGTGCGCCTTTCTTGTCGAATCGGCATGCCTCCGAAATAATGAGGATCCGCTAGTCGAGGGAAGGCACATTCATCACCGCCGGGCTTCCCACGTGTTGAGCATTGAGGACCGCATCGATGACTGACCAGGCGAGCGCAAGCCCCAGCTATCAGGGGCCTGCGCTCTTTTCATACGGGTTCAGACCGTTTTTCTTTGGCGCCGCGCTGTTTGCCGGCGTGGCGGTTCCTGTCTGGATTCTTGTCCTTGCCGGAGTCGGTGACTCAACCTTTCTCTATCCGGCGCGGGATTGGCATGTGCATGAGATGGTCTTCGGTTTTCTCCCGGCAGTGATCACAGGGTTTCTGCTCACGGCCATTCCCAACTGGACCGATCGTCCGC
>JBDTPK010000206.1:0-5490 GCA_039932735.1 Nitrospirota bacterium | reverse complement strand
CTGGTCTGTAGCGGACATCGTCGAGGAGTTGTGCCAAGACTTCCCAAAAAACCTGGGTGTCGACAGCGCCGAGAACGCAGAGGAGGCCTCGGCGCGCCAGGAGCTCGAGCAGAACGAGGGGGCCTCGAATCTCGAACTTCCATGGTGGAAAAAGGAGTGCGCGGTCCCCATGCTGGACCTCCAGTGCCGGTTCGCCCAAATAGTGAGTCTGCCGGAACGTCCCTTTGGTTTGATGAAGCTCTTGCGTGATAATCTGATCAGACAATCTGCTCGGTTCGTAGGCAAACGTGGGTGTTGCGGGAGCCCAGCAGCTTGCGATCGTATAGCGGGGTGCGAGCTTCCCTGCCTGATCGAGATTACTCAGGTTGAACATGTCCTGGTTCCCGTAGAATTGAAACGAGAGCCCAGTCCGAGAGCGAAGGCCATTGAGTCGCTCCCGATCCGGATGAAGCGGCCCACCCAGTTTTGAGCCTGGTTGTAGTCGATCAAGCGCATGAAGAATCAACTCGCGCTGCCGCTGTTGAAGGGGAGCGACGTATAGCTCAACCAACTCTGTGGCAAATGAGAGATCGCCGGCTCCCAGATCGAGCAGGGAGGTCACGTCTGCTTCGAGCAAAAGGTCAAAGGGATTGGGATGGGACTGGACGAACGCGGCAATTTCTTCGCTTCGCAGGGAGGTCACAGGCCATTGAGATGCCGGGCCCTCAATGATACCGAACCACACACAGAGGGCTCGTATGGCTTTGGTGGGAGGAAGCCCCGTGAGTTCTTTGAGCCGGGGACCTGGTAGATTCTGAATACTGGTGGCTTCTGAGTTTCCCAACGCCAGGGTGATCGCATCACGGATAATGACGGGAAGATCGACGCGGTGGGCTTCATCGATCACCCGTTTCAGCGTTGCATTGAGCTGCTTGGCCTCAACAAGTTTGCGCGAGGCCTCCCACTCCTTGTCGCGTTCCTGCAAAAGCTGAGTGACCTGTGACCGAAAGTCTGAAAGAACCTGTGCGGAAGAGTTCATGAGTCGCTTGGTGTGGGTATGAACGCAGATCTGTCGATATTCGCTCGTGAGTCGGTAACAGCATAGCGACCTGGCCCATCAGCGTCAAGGTTGCCGCCTTGCCCATCCTGAGAGCGCTGTGTTAGGAAGTGGTTATGAGTAAGACACCAGTGATGTTCGTGGGACACGCTATCTTCGCCATATTTCAGACGTTGTTGATTGTCGGTGGAATATGGTTCACCGTCGCCTGTACGAGTGGAGGGGGCGCCGGATCGTCAGCTTCCTCACAGGATGGGCAGCATGCACTGTTCAGGGAATGGCAGATCATTGATACAGCGACGGGGCAACCAATTTCTCTCGACCAGTTGACAGCGTTGTTGCTCCAGCAAGACATCATTTACCTAGGAGAGGAACATCACAATCGGTTTCACATCGATGCGGCATTGACGATACTGCGAAGGCTGAAGACAGAAGGGCGTACACCGGCCGTGGCCATGGAAATGTTCGGCTGGGACGGCCAAACGGCACTGGATCTGTATGTTTCGGGGTCAGACATGAACCGCCAGGAATTCCTCGATACAGTCCGTTGGCGACAGAACTGGGGCGGGCAGTTCGAGGATTATGAACCGCTGGTTCAGTTGGCGAAAGATCATCATTGGACTGTGGACGCCATGAATCCTCCAAAGCCGCTGGTGCGAATCGTCGCCAAGAACGGTTTGGCTCAAGCGGAGTCTGATCCCATGATGTTGCAATGGGGCATGAAGGATGAGGCTATCGTCGATGATCCGGTCTATCGAGCCCGTATTCTTGAGCAACTTCAGGCCTGTCATGGCAAGGGAGACGACAGTCTCTATCAGACGATGCTCGACGCATCCATGTTTCGTGATGAAGGGATGGCCAAGACGTTGGTCCAGCGCCTCAACCGCATTCGCGTGGGGGATGACATCATGGCTGGGCCGCTGGTGAGCTATACAGGAGCTGGGCACATTCAGTACAACCTTCCGGTTCCGAAGCGAGTGGCCCGCCGCCTGACTGATCAGGTTCGCCAGATCAGCATCTACATGACATCGTTCGACGTGGGGCGCGGCGAGGAGTTACAAGGCATGATCCGCGAGAAGATTGCAGACTATTTGTGGCTGACACCGGCCGGTGCAAAGGGGCTGCCTCGGCGATGTTGAGAAAGCCGTGAAACGGACCAAACGCTTCCGTGGTGATCGCCTACTGGCCTCAACGTGTACCTCCACCGAGCACATCATGAATGATTCTGGTTTCGGATAATCCAGGGATAGCGCACCGAACACCCTGCATGGTCGAAGCAGGCACGGGCACTGTCTCTTGATGTCAACAACGCGGACGATCACACCACAGACGTCTTGCAATGGATCGCGCAAGGGGTGAAACCTTCTCCGCTGGAGAGTCCCTTGAAGAGAAGAAACGCGGGGCGTTCTGCGGCTGCAATCAGAAGACAATGCCGTCCATTGGCGATGGGTCTCACTCACGGATCTGGTTGGTGTCGATGAACGACGCGAGCGGTGACTCAACCGCCCGTTGAATAACGATGGATTCTTGACAGTTTGCCGGCCCTGTTTCAGACTACGCCACAAGAGCAGTGAGAGTTTTTATCGATTGGGAACAGAACACATGCGAAACAAGATCCCCTGTTCCGCTGAACGATTAAGCCTCCTGGACCCTCCAATGATCAAGGCAGTGGCTGATCGCAATGCCTTTCACATCGGCAATCAGTACCTCTCTGAAAATCGCGTTCGGATCGTCGAGACCGATGATGCCCAGATTTCATCCGCCGTCATCGGAAATTCCGGCCTCTACGAACAGACGATCCGTCTCAAGGAGGGGTATCTCGTCTCAAAGTGCAGCTGCCCACTCCCGGAAGAGCCGCTCTGTCGCCATTGTATTGCGGTCCTGTTGGAACATCACCGATGGGCGCAACCGAAGAGCGGCCAACAGAGGAGCGTAAAACCGCTCGCAGCCTCACAGCCAACACAGGCCACTCCGAAACGTGAGAGTACACTTTCGCTAAGCCCCGTTTCGACGACCGACCTGAGGATGGGCGAGGTGATGGCATTCATTGAATGGCTCCACCCTGCGGTAAAGGCGTTGGAGCGTGGGCAGCCGTTGCCTGATTCGCCAATGTTCAACGGGGACCTCGCTTCCTGGATTCAGGCCCTTCGTAATCTGGAGGAGCGCCGCCACGAGGGCGAAGAAGTACGGATCAACCTGGAATCCGATATGCGGGACCGTGAAGCCTATATTGGCCGATTGACGAAACAGCTGCAAGCTTCGATGGAGGAGATCAAGGCCATCCAAGCCAGTTCTCAGCAACTACAGCAGGAACTGACCGCCTGTAAAGAGATGCTCGCGAAGGTGTCCGAGGTTGCCGCCGAGGTTGAGAGCTATGATAGCCAACTCAAGTCTATCGCGAGTGAGGTCATGTCAAAGGGATCACAACTCGACAAGCTTGCTGAATCGTTCAGGGAAGTCTCAACGGTATTAAGAACGCTTGCCAAGGCCGCAGCCATCTCCTAGTTGGATACTGAGACAATCGCGATTCTCACCCGCTCAACCCCAGCGGCGACGTTATCCTCTCACCTGAAGCTGCCGAGACAGCCACTTTTCTCAGGAATGCGCCTTTCCCCATGCATCGTTTTCGAGCCCCTCAGTTTTTCCTCCCAGCTCCACACCCTAACTTGAACGCTATTGGCCAGGCCTTACAACTTAAGTATTATACGGCCCTCATTTACCCATTTGATCCGATGGAAAGGAGGATTGAGTGATGAGAAGAATTGGTATAGGGATTATCGCAGTGACGGGTACGGTCATGCTGGCCAATGTGTCCTACGTGCTGGCGAATGAGCCGGTGGGCGATGGTCCACCTGATTATAGCGGAATCTCTACCATCTATTTCGTCTTGATCGGACTGATTCTGGCCTACCGCGTCTACGATTCTTTCGTCAAAAAGCTATAGTATCAGCTGACAATGGTATGCACCGACCAGATGTCGGCGCATACCATACGAGGGGAAGCAGGGACACGCAATTGCGTGCGAGTCCGTCATCGCGAGTGGCCATACGGCGAAACGGCATAAGCCGAGTCAAGACGCGTCCCACCAACTCCACATCCTTGTCCTGCCCCAGTACGAGGCGCGCGTAGCCACCGAATGCCAATTCCTTTACGCCAGACCCTCGTCGCAACACCTCATGGAGCTGTGAATTTTCACGGACCCTCTACCCCGCTAACAAGTTGCTGAAATTGTCACTCCCCTCACCCGCCCTCCCTCGGCATGTCGAAGCGCGCCCTGCCCATGCGGTGTCGTTGTGACCTGTGTTCTGGTTCGAGGCCGTGCAAGATTCGGCGTTTTGCTTGCACGTTCGCATCAAAAATTATACTGATAGTCAAGCTAGAGGTTTCTCTTTTGTGCCATGCCGCACGAATAACAAGATAGCGGAGACTATAGATGAGTCGCTTTTTGAATGATCACTCTGAGGACGACACCATGAGGCGAGTCAAAAAGATTCACACCGCAACAATCGGGATGTTGTGTTTCATCACCCTCACGGCCGGCGCCTGTGTATCGCGGAGCACCTATGATAGCGCTACCGCTAATCTGGGGACGACGAAAGCCGAACTCGACAAATTCCGAACAGAAGCGCAGGGGCTCACCCAACAAGTCAATGTCTACCAAGAACGCCAGGTTGACCTCGCAAGGCAAAAGGAGGTTGCCTCTGCGGCACTCCAGCAAGCCACGAAGAAGATAAAAGCCGAGCATGCCGAAACGCAAAAACGGTTGAGCGAACTCACTCGCACGATCCAGCAACTGACCGCCCAACAAAAGAGCCTGCGGTACGAAGTCACCCGTGCGACCAAAGAGCAGCCCAGATTGCAATCAGCCATTGAAATCCTTAAGTCCAAACACGATGAGGCAGACAGACTGAATGCATCGGCAGTTCCTTCACCGGCAGAACCCATCAGCGAACCAGCCCAAATAGCCCTTGTTCCTCAAGCACAAATTCCGGTTGCACAAGCGCCTGCTCCACAGCCGACCGTGGTGCCGACAGCCGCACCTGTCAGTCTGCCTATGGCTGCCGCCTCGAAGCCGCCTTCACCACGCATTCAGCCGCCCGAACCAGTCGAAGAGGATTGGTGGACCTACCTCGAGAATTGGATTTCCTCACTCTGGCAATCGGTGGCTTTCATCTAGTCAAGAGACTGTCCGACATTCATGACGGGTCGTGGAGAAATCACTCGGTCGTCACGCGAGACGGACGGGTTAGATTCTTTGGTTCACCTGCTGTGGGCCAGTTCGGTCAACAAGACAGACTAGACCAACCGTCTGCGCGCTCACCCCGTACGCTTCGCATGTCACTCTTCACGTCTTACGTTCACCGAAAGGCAAGGTGATTTCACGCGAGGAAACGGGTATTCTTCGCTCCATGACGAGCCCTGAAGATCACGCGCGCAATCATATCGACCAGGCG
>JBDTPK010000205.1:0-5508 GCA_039932735.1 Nitrospirota bacterium | reverse complement strand
GGGGAGGGTCGTAGAACAGTTACCTAACACGCGTGTTCGTGTCCACAAAACATGCCCAGATGTCTTCCCATACGTTCTCGAACTTATGTGACCAAGAACTCGACTTCCACCGTCCAGAAACCAGATGTTTTATGGACTATGGCGATGTTGCCCGATGGATTTTAAGCTTATCGTAGATCCAAAGGCTGTCAGCGCCGATACCGCACCTTGGCTGTCATTGACAAGCCGACGAGGGTAGATAAGAATCCCGCAGACTCTGGCACTCTATCCGGGGGGAATATTTAGGTCAAAATATCCTTTAGTTGTGGGGCAAACGAGCACGACGCACTTCTTTGACTCGGGCAGGATGATTTCGCCTTGCGTCACAATTTTAAAGTGTCTTTGGTTGGTTGGGCACACCTTCACCTCTAACTGTGGAGCGTTATGGAGCATACGAAGGTAGTAACGGCGAGCGAGCTAGAAGACTTCTCCGATAGACGCGATAGTGAGCCTGTCATACCGGAACTAGTCCATCTGCTCGTAAATCTGTCCGTGCCTGACTTGACTCATTGCAGAATTCCTTACGGCGATTCGATCGGATTGCCGGGACTTGATGGTCTCGTTCAAACGGAAGCTGGCTTTCGCCAGTTCGTTCCCAAGAAAACGAGTTTTTGGGAGATCGGTCGTAGCGAAAATGCTCAGAGAAAAGCAACGGAGGATTACAAGAAAAGGACTAACGGAACGCCTTTATCAGAACGGGCGGAGGCAACGTTTGTCTTTGTAACACCAAGGAGTAGGGATTGGGATCAACCATCCCAATCGGCATGGATCCAGGCGCGGCAAGGGGATGGTTGGAAGGAAGTTAGAGTAATTGATGGAGTTCAGCTCTGCGATTGGCTGCGCGAATTCCCAGCTGTAGGAAAATGGCTGCTTCAACGCATTGGTCCTGTAAAAGTTCTTACGGGATTCCAAACACCAGCTGAGCACTGGTCGCACCTTGCAAGAATGGCCAGCCAGGGCGATCCCCCCTTGCCGCCCAAGGTTTTCCTCGCAGGACGAGAAAATGCCTGCCAACAGCTAGAGCGCCTATTCCGCCGCGAGATTCCGCAGTTGATTCTCGCTATAGAAAGTGAAAACGATGCAGAGGATTTTGTCGCTGCATTTCTCGAGTCGCTGGACGAAAGCACGCGTCGTGCCTATAGCAACCAGTGCTTATTTATTTCTGATCCCGACGCTTGGCATACCTTCTCAAGTTTACGGTTTTCTCATACCCTTGTGGCAAGCCCGAAGCTGGATTTTTCAGATTCGAATGAGCAATTGCATGTTGCGGCGCGTGCACGCGGTCACGGCATTATCCTCTCGGTTTCCGGCGCTTGGGCGCATGGAGCCGAAAAGCTCGTTCCAATAATGAGCCCCTCTCATAGCCTACTCGAGAAGAGTCTGCTTGATAGCGGCTTTTCCAGAGAGCGAGCCGCTGAATTGGCGAGTGCCGGTGCACAGAGCCTAGCTGCATTGAAGCGCTTTCTTCGCGGACTGGGTGAACTGCCACCTTATGCTACTTGGGAGAACGCACGGGTGTTAGCTCAAGCATCCCTGACTGGAAAATGGAAAGGTGATCGTGTGGCAGACAGGGAGGCAATGGAGATTTTGTTGGGAAAATCCTACGGGGAGTGGGCCGAGGCGGCCCGGGCTGAGACATTGCGCGCGGACACTCCCCTTGTCCAACGAAATGAATCGTGGAAGGTCATCTCTCGCGGCGAGGCATGGGCCGCCCTCGGTCCGCGTATTAACGATGAAGATCTAAAACGTTTTCAAAAGATGGCACTTCGAATACTAGAGGAGAAAGATCCGCAGTTCGAGCTACTAAAAGGTGAGCGCTATGCCGCCTCCATTCATGGAAAGTCACTCTTGCACTCACGCTCTCTTCGAGAAGGGGTAACCGAATCGCTAGCTTTACTTGGATCAAGAGGCAATGCTCTGGCTAGCACTTCGCATAGCCTGGCTGAAGGAACCGCAAAACTTGTAGTGAAGAAGTTGTTACACCAGGCGGGTTGGGTGACTTGGGCAAGCCTCAATAATGAGATGCCACTACTTGCAGAAGCTGCGCCAGACGAATTTCTCGACGCTGTCGAAGCAGCAGTGGCTGATCCACTCGCAAGCCCGTTCATTGACGTGTTTCAGCAGGAGGGCACCGGAGGGTTGGGAGGGTGGAATTACATTACTGGGGTTCTGTGGGGATTGGAGACCCTTGCGTGGCATCCCGATTATTTGGGCCGCGTAACTCTTTTGCTCGGAGATTTAGCATCCATAGATCCTGGTGGAAGTTGGGCGAATCGCCCTCGCAATTCTCTAACCGATATCTTTCTTCCATGGCTTGCGCAGACCCTGGCTGATTTGCCTACACGAAGAAACGCGTTGGAGTCACTGCTTCGGGAACATCCAGATGTAGCATGGAAAGTATTGCTCAGTCTTCTGCCTAGTTCCCACGGTAGTACATCCGGCACACGCAAGCCAGTTTGGCGACCATTTATCCCGGCCGGGTGGAAGGAAACAGTTACACATTCGCAATATTGGGCGCAAGTTCATGTCTATGCCGAGATGTGCACCCGGGCTGCCGCACTTGATTTAAATAAGCTGGGCGAGCTGGTAGATCACCTAGCAGACTTACCGGAACCGGCACACTCGCAGGTATTGGCCCACCTCGGGTCGCCACCTGTTATGGCCCTTGCCGAAGAGAAACGTGTGCGTCTTTGGGAGGGCTTAAAGGACCTTGCGTTGAAACACCGGAGGTTTGCGGATGCTCAGTGGGCTATGCCGGCGGAGCGCGTTGCTAAGATTGAAGAGGTGGCTACGATGTTGGCCCCTTCGTCATTTGAGCTAGCGAATCGACGACTGTTCACTGAGCGTGAATTTGACCTGTACGAGGATGGAGAAAACATCGAGGAACAGCAGCGAAGACTGGACGGCATTCGCCGAGATGCCATCACAGCAATTCTGGGGACTAATGGCATGGAAGGGATCGTGCGATTTGCAAAGGACGTGGAATCACCGCGCAAGGTCGGCGAGACATTAGGTGCGATAGAAGATCAAAGCATTGACGCCTTTCTGTTGCCATCATTCTTCGACAAGAGTGATAGAGAGATAAGTCATTTTCTCGGGAGCTTCTTATGGCGGCGGGTCTTGACCCAGAAATGGGAATGGGTTGATCAACAACTGGGGAAAGGTTGGCACAAGGATCAGCTGTTGGCATTCTTTTTACTAATCCCTTCTGAACGGGAGACTTGGCATCGTGCAGAGCGAATCCTTGGCAACGCGGCCGACAACTACTGGAAACAAGTTCAGTTTATTCCGTGGGGCATGGAGGCTGCCGACGTCTTGTACGCTGCCGAGAAGTTGGCCTCAAACGGGCAGCCAGTTGCCGCTATAAATTGCCTTTACATTCTAGCTCGCAAGAAAGTCCCTATTCCGATGCCACTCGCCTCAGCGGCACTGTTGGGCGCTCTAAGTAAAGAAGAGCAACAGAAACAACTGGACCAGCACCATACTGTGGAAGTGATTAAATGGCTGCAGAAGAATGCGCCTGCCGACTCCGATGAACTATTCAAAATTGAATGGTACTATCTGCCATTATTAAGTCGACGACATGGCGGGGAGGCAAAGGTGCTTGAGCAGAAGTTGACGTCATCGCCGGCATTCTTCTGCGAGGTCATCGCAGTCGTGTTCCGTTCAGAGAAGGAGGAGGAAGAAACGAAAACCGAAGTCAACGAGACCCAGAAACAAATAGGTCGGAATGCATATTCGTTGTTGCACGGATGGCGCATTCTTCCAGGTACGCAACCGGATGAGACTTTCGATGGTGACCAATTTACAGCCTGGCTGGCCGAAGTGAAGAAGCATTGTAGAGAGTCCGGACATTTTGGAGTCGCTATGTCTCAGGTAGGACAAGCCCTTGCGCATGCACCGCAAGACCCCGGAGGTCTTTGGATTCACAGATCGATCGCAGCGGCTCTAGATTCAAAGGATGTACCAGAAATGCGGCGAGCATTTACAACCGGCCTATTCAACAAACGCGGAGTCCATGGCTGCTCTCATGGTGAAGAGGAGAAGCAAATCGCGGCAGACTATCGTCAAAAAGCAAAGGCATTATCAGACAATGGTTTTCAGCGAGTTGCTGACGTAGTCCGTGGCTTGGCTAAGGGCTACGAGCAAGAAGCCGAGAGAGAGTCACGAAGAGACATCTTCGACGACCGGTAAAAAAAAGAATTCCAGAACTCGACAAAGTCGTGGTCGTAAAACGGTCGTATAGCAGAGCTACTTTCCGCTCATTCCGTCTCACTCGATCTCACTCCTTATCAGGTCGCAAGTCATTGGCTTTCTAATGAAACGTTTTCAAAACTCGCGTCAATATTGAGGGTGCTGAATTGACCCCAAATCAAATCCCGCCTTCGGCACTAACTTAAGGCGCAAGTGCTGCTGTGAGCGTTCTTTCTTTTACCCCCGTGGGATCCCGACGGCGCCGTCATTCGATTGGATCACCTGATAGCCGTCGGTCGTGGACTTCGGCTAAGGGTTGTTAGGGGACGGTCCAGGCGCTATCCAATCGGACATCGTCTGTACGGTCGTGAGCTATTACATCACAGATTAGTCATGCAGACGGATCCAGCGGGAGGTTCCATTGGCCCTTGACCTCGCGCACAGGAATGGGATCTTCCTGCTCGTACACACTCACGAGAAGACCAGCCCTTTCATCTTCGGCATTTTCCCGCGCCACCCTGTCTGTATCTACGCACGCATCGAACTCGATCCGTATCGGCCAATAAACCGACAGCACACGCGGCAAGGGATTTTTCTTCCTCTGTCGAGACCATTAATACCTCTCAATCGTCGGCGTCCCGGTCTTCCGGTTCGGCATCATTGCACCCCTCGTAAAATCACACGGCGGCGCGGCGGTGGGCCCGCGTCAGTGGGCTCCTTGGTAAATACACGGCTCTGCTGTTCGAATTTCTCCACGTTCGGCACCGTACACGAAACAGCCCACGGATGCAGATCACGTTGGGGAATTCCTTCTGCTGAATGTATTCATAGACCGTCTTGACGACGGCTACGCGGCGGTGATGCGTGAAACGTGAGGGGGAAGGGGAGCTGGATACGTGGCAAAATAAAGGGGAAACGGGGTAGAGCGTCAGGGGAAGGCGTATGGGATTTGGAGTGTTATCACGTTATTGGACAGTCTGGAAGGCGGCTTGGCAGGCTGAGGGCGACCACGCGCTCGGCTCAATCCCCGGCGGGCGCTCGACGGAGTTTCTTCCCGCGGTGCTGGAGATTCAGCAGGCTCCGCCCTCGCCGATTGGGCGTGCGATCCTCTGGACGATCCTAACTGTGTTTGCGAGCGGCGTTCTGTGGGCGACGTCGGGATGGATCGACGTTGTCGCGACGACACAAGGAAAAATTATTCCCAGTGGCTACTCCAAGGTGATTCAGCCATACGAGACGGGTGTGATCACCGCCATTCACGTACAGGATGGCCAG
>JBDTPK010000204.1:0-5512 GCA_039932735.1 Nitrospirota bacterium | reverse complement strand
GGCCCTTCATGTTGGCTTTTTGCGTTTCCATGTGACTTTTCATGGCGGCATCGGCGGCAGCCATCTTGGCCATGTTGTCCTTCATCAAGGTCTGCATCTTCCCCATCTGTGCACGCATGCGCTCCATTTCGGGTTTCATATTCTTCGCGTCTGCGGCTGAACTTTGGGCAGGTGCTTGTTTTGGCGCCTGTGCGATTGCGCCCGTCGTGCCGAGCACTGCTGCGAGCACGATTAGGGGCAGAGCTTTCACATTCATATTCATGGTCAATACCTCACCTAGGTCCAGGCACGTCAAGGGCCGTCACGAAGCGTCCCGATCTCCAGGGCTGGCGAGGCGGGTGTGTCGCTGTTCGGGAGTGTAAGGTTCTGAACGCGGCTCCGTCAGCACAAATGAGAGCGTAGAATGCGCTTTCCCAAAGGAGATCCCATGAACAAGACAATCCCATCCCATGAAGTTCCAGTTACCGAGCGCGAGTTGAATGCCTTAGTCGAGGCACCCGCGTCCGCTGGAGGGTGCTGCTCCAGCGAGAAACCCAAAGAAAAGGCCAACCGAGGCCAGCCTGTGGTGACCAAAACCAGCTGCTGCTGCCACTAATCCGTGTTCCGCCGGTACGGACCGGATGTTTGCCGACCAATCTCGCGGTCCGGTCCGTCCAGGAAACAGCTCCGGTGCTGTGGATCTCACATTAATAGGTGTTATTACGGGAGACTGGAAATGAACCAATACAGGCGCTTCGGCGCGATGCTCGCTACCTCGACGATCGCAATGCTGGGACTGATGTATCTGAATACCTACCAACTCGATCATCTCTTTTTCAGTGAGACCAGAGCATACATGGCGCTGGTGATGGGGGCAGCAATGGCCATCATCATGCTTCTCTTCATGATCAAAATGTACCCCAATCGCACAACCAACATCGGTATTATTGTCAGCAGCGTGGTGGTATTTGCCGGGTCTCTCTGGCTGGTGCGAAGCCAGGAAACCGTCGAGGATATTTCGTGGATGAAAGCGATGATCCCGCATCATTCGATAGCGATTCTCACCAGCGAACGCGCACACATATCGGATCCCCGTGTACGGCAGCTCGCCGACGGCATTATCGAGGCGCAGCGTCGTGAGATTGAGGAAATGAAGAACCTCATTTCTGATCTGGAGAGCAAGCGCTGAAGTTCCTTGTGATAGAGTCTAATTGGAGATTGACGTGGGTAAGATTGCGATCCTGATGGTCGGCGTCGTACTGGCTGCGAGTGCGCAATGCATGGCCGCATGCGGTGTGCTGCCCTGCAACGATTCTGCCGCGCGTCAAACCGCTCCGGTCGAGGATTGTCATCACGAGCACTCGCCGGCTCCGCCATCGGATCACGATCACAGCTCCACTTGCGGTCATCAATTGTTGATCAGTGAAGCAGGGCCGCAAGCGGCGTCCATGCATATAGATCTCGGCATGATGGCGTTGTTGGCGGTCAACCTTAGCGAGCCTCTTCCCGAGACTCCTGTTCTGGTCGGCACAGAGTCGGATAGATCACCACCTCCTTCGCCGGCGTCAGCCTCGCGAACAATCCTTAGAGTCTAGACTTCCAGCTTGCGTTCTGTCTCAACGCCACTGGTGTAGACGCGCGTCTTGCCACGGCCAAGAAACAAGTCGAAGCTGGAGGTATTTCATTGCAAACCGCTAAGATCGTCGCAACTGCGGCAGTTTTGGCCATTGCAGTCGGCCTGGTCTGGGGAGTCTGGAGTATTCGTTCCCACGGATTCAGTGCGCGGGAGAAGCCCGCGCCATACGAGACGTATCTAGCTCGTCGATTGCGAAGCCTTGCCAGCGAGCCGGGAGCCAAGGATTTGAAGAACCCTATCGAGGCGACGCCTCTAGCCGTCGCCGAAGCCAGGGATCACTTCGCGGATCATTGCGCAACTTGCCACGGCAATCAGGGTGACGGCAAGACTCAGATTAGTACGGGGCTCTATCCACCGGCGCCCGACATGCGGACGGGCGAGACCCAGGATCTTTCAGATGGTGAGTTGTTCTACATCATCAAGAACGGAATTCGCTTTACGGGGATGCCGGGTTGGGGTGGAAGCGATGAGGACAACTGGAAGTTGGTGCTGTTTATTCGCCACCTTCCTAAGATTCAGCCGGTGGAGATCGAATTCATGGATGAGATCAATCACCTCGGTTCAGGCGGGCAAGAGCACTGAAATTGGACCGCGAGATGGAGCAGTACAGGCAGTCGAATCGCGAGGAGTCTACGTTAGCTTGGCGTCCTTGCATAGGAACAACGAAGAAGCAACCTGGTCGCAAAAGCGATCACAAAAGAAGGAATCTCAAATGTCGATCAAGAAATATGCAGTGACGATTGTGCTGGCGCTTGCCAGTAGTGTTTTCATGCTTAGTGCGCATGATGGGGATGACCATAAAGGAACGCCCACGCAGGGAGAGATTGCATCCATGGCGGCGGATAGCTTCCAGATGAAGACCGCTACCGGCACGGTCAAGGTCTCCATCAGTAAGGAGACTGTGTTTGAGCACGAAGAAAAAACCGTGGACAAGACTCATTTCACGAAAGGCGCCAAGATCAGCGTATTCGGCACCAAGTTGCCGAGCGGAGAGATTGTCGCTAAGCAAGTCGTGATGGGTGCGTCGACCGCCAGCAAGGCGGCCGATCACAAGCACTGACGCCCCGCGCACCGGGACCGGATGGCGCAGCTGAACTCAGGCTGCGCCTCCAGTCCGCCTGGATCCGTTACCACGAGGAGAACAAGATGACACGACGGGACATTCTAAAACACACCTCAAGCGTAGGTCTCGCGGCAGGTGGGTTTCTACTTCGCCCGGGACTTCCGACCTGGGCGCAAAGTGCCGCAGAGACCCACGGGGGACACGCCGTAGCCGCCAATTTGCACGGTTTGGAAGCCATCTCAGGAAAGACATACGACTTGGTGATCGATCACGCTTCGGTACGTGTGGATGGAAAAGAAGGCCACGCCATCACCGTGAACGGACAGCTGCCGGGGCCTCTGTTGCGATGGCGCGAAGGTGACGAGATCGAATTGCGCGTGACCAACCGGCTGGAGGAGGACACGTCCATTCACTGGCACGGAATCCTGCTGCCGTTCCAGATGGACGGGGTGCCCGGCATTTCTTTTCCTGGCATCAAGCCAGGAGAGACGTTCACCTATCGCTTCAAAGTGAAGCAAAGTGGGACTTACTGGTATCACAGCCACTCCAACCTTCAGGAGCAGATCGGCCACTATGGCCCGATCGTGATCGATCCGGCGGGCACCGATCCTGTGGAATTTGATCGCGAGTATTTCGTGGTCCTCTCGGACTGGACTTTTATGCATCCGCATCGTGTATTTGAACAACTGAAGAAGTCCAGCGATAGTTTCAACTTCCAGAAGCGCACCGTCGGGACGTTCATCAAAGATGTAAACGACAAGGGACTGGGCGCAACGCTTTCGGATCGCCTGATGTGGGGCAAGATGCGGATGAGCCCCTCTGATATCGCCGACGTGACTGCCTCAACCTACACCTACCTTGTGAATGGACACGGTCCCGAGGACAACTGGACTGGACTGTTCGAACCGGGGCAGAAGGTTCGCCTGCGTATCATCAACGCCTCGGCGATGACCATCTTCGACGTGCGGATTCCGGGACTACCGATGACTGTGGTGCAAGCAGACGGCCAGAACGTACAACCCGTGGACACGGGAGAGCTTCAGATCGGCGTTGCGGAAACCTATGACGTGGTCGTTCAGCCGACGGAGGAAGCGCACACCCTAATGTGCGAATCCATCGACCGCAGCGGTTACGCGCGTGCGACGCTCGCTACGCGGCCCGGCATGTCGGCTCCGATTCCCCCTCGACGCCCCCGCCCGACACTCACGATGAAGGACATGGGAATGGCTCATGGGGACATGGCTGGAATGGCGGGTATGGATCACTCGACCATGGACCACTCCAGCACGCACGGCGGGACCCCGATGGAGATGCAAGCGCATGCTCACGCGAAGGGAGTCGGCGTCCAAAGCCTCGCGATGATGCCCACGAACCGGCTCAATGAACCCGGACTTGGGCTTGAGGACCAACCACACCTCGCGCTCTCGTACACAGACCTCATCAGCCTGGATACTAACCCTGACCTTCGTCCTCCCGCTCGTGAGCTCGAAATCCATTTGACGGGTAACATGCAGCGGTTCATGTGGTCATTTGACGGGAAGAAGTTCTCCGATATCGTCGAACCGATTCGTTTCGCGAAAGATGAGCGGCTCCGTCTTACCCTGGTGAACGACACGATGATGATGCACCCCATTCATCTTCACGGGATGTTTTTTGAAATCGTGAACGGCCAGGAGCGAAACAAGCCTCGCAAGCACACCGTGCTGGTCAAGCCGGGAGACAAGCTTTCGGTCGATATCACTGCCGATGCTGTGGGCGATTGGGCGTTCCACTGCCATCTTCTTTACCACATGCACGCAGGGATGTTTCAGATAGTTTCCGTCCGATGACCCCGCAAACAAAAGGAAGTATGCGACAACTACTACTGGCGATCCTGGCTTGCTCCGCCGTCTCCACAACGGTCCTGGCCCAGAAGGCTGAAGATTACTACGATGCCGAAGCGATGCGCACCGCCCGCGACAAGCTGCGGGAAATGAGCGGCGGTCAGGTGATCAAGTTTCTTCAGGTCGACCGCCTGGAAAATTTCAGCCATAACGGAAAGAATGGAATGTTGTGGGAAGGGCAAGGTTGGATCGGCAGCGACTACCAGCGGCTCTGGATCAAAACTGAAGGTGAGTTCCTGGCTCCCCGCATCGGCGGGATTGAGGATGGCGAGATCCAGGCGCTCTATAGCCGGGCGGTGAGTCCGCTCTTCGACTTCCAGGCGGGTGTTCGGCAGGATTTGAAGCCTGGTGAGCGGCGGACCTTCGGGATAATCGGGTTCCAAGGGCTGGCTCCTTATTGGTTTGAACTGGACACGGCTCTTTTCATCAGTCACGAAGGCGACGTTTCGGCACGAGCAGAAGTGGAGTATGAATTTCTTCTCACACAGCGCTTGATCCTCCAGCCCCGAGCCGAGGTGAACTTTGCGGTCCAGGATGTTCCCCGCTTGGGAATCGGAAGAGGCCTGAGTACCTCAGAACTGGGGTTGCGCCTCCGCTACGAATTCAAGCGCCAGTTCGCGCCATATGTCGGCATCTCCTGGCTAGGTTCGTCGGGACGCACCGCCGACTTTGACCGTCTGCGTGGACGCGACACATCTGGTCTCACGATTGTTGGAGGGCTTCGGCTTTGGTTCTGACGGGTGCGACTACGGCTTCGCTTCAAGATCCCCTATGAGTGAGTTCATTTCTGCGATTTCCCGGCGTTGTGTCTCGATAATCTGGTCGGCAAGCTGGCGGACACGTGGATCTGTGAGCCGGGCACGCTCGTTCGTCAAAATCGCGATGGAATCATGGGGATCATAGCCTTCATGTACGAAACGTCCTCAACAGTTGCCTGACTGCGAACCAGCC
>JBDTPK010000203.1:0-5542 GCA_039932735.1 Nitrospirota bacterium | reverse complement strand
TGAGCCAGAAGATGTCGAGGCTGGCTTTGTCGCGGGCGATGAGTTCGTCATAGTCATAGGCACGCCAACGGCCATCGGGATTTTTGTCGGACCAGGTGGCTTTGCGGGTATGTCTATTTGACGGGTTGTAGCATTTCACAAACTCGTCCAGGTCTTCGCGCTTGAGCGGATCGGTCTTGAGCGTGAAGTGTTGGTTGGTGCGCAAGTCATAGATCCAGAGCTTCTTGGTCCAAGGCATCTCGCTCGCGGGTTTCTTGTCGAAGAAGAGCACGTTGGCTTTCACGCCCTGGGCATAGAAAATCCCGGTCGGCAGACGCAGGAGCGTGTGCACATCACACTCATGCAAGAGCTTGCGCCGGACGGTTTCCCCCGCGCCACCTTCGAAGAGGACGTTGTCCGGCACCACGACCGCCGCGCGGCCATTCTGCTTCAGCAACGTTTTGACATGTTGGACGAAATTAAGTTGCTTGTTGGAGGTGGTTGCCCAGAAGTCGTCACGCTCGACGATGTCCCGTTCCTTGGAGACTTGCCCCTCTTCGCCAACGATCGTCGTGCTGCTCTTCTTCCCAAACGGAGGATTGGTCATCACGATGTCGAACCGATCGCCGGGATCAGCGGCCAAGGAATCGGACACGACAATGGGCAGGTCTTTGTCGCTCCCGATTCCGTGGAGCATCAGGTTCATGGCGCAGAGCCGTGCGGTACTTTGAACCAATTCCCATCCCTTAAACGTACCTTGCTTGAGTCTTCGTTTTTCATCCTTGGTGAGGTTGGGATAATGCTTCACGAGGTAGTCATGTGCGGCCAGAAAAAATCCTCCGGTTCCGCAGGCCGGGTCGCAGATCGTCTCGCTGGACTTCGGAGCGATAGCTTCCACCATCGCTGCAATCAACGGCCGAGGAGTGAAGTACTGGCCTGCGCCGGACTTGGTGTCCTGCGCGTTCTTCTCTAGTAAGCCCTCATAGGCATCCCCTTTCACATCGGCGCTCATTGTGGACCAGTCTTCTTTGTCGATCAGGTCCACAATCAGCCGACGAAGCTTGACAGGGTCTTGGAACTTATTCTGGGCCTTCGTGAAGATCAGGCCGAGCATGCCCTTCCCTTTGCCGAGCTCTTCCAAGAGATGCCGGTAGTGGTCAAACAGGTCGTCGCCATCTCTCTTGAGCAGGCTGGGCCAACTATACTTGTCGGGAATCTGGCTCGGCTGGTTGTACGGCGGCTTCGTGCGCTCGTCGGCCATCTTGAGAAACAGCAGATACGTCAGTTGCTCGACGTAATCGCCGTAGCTCATCCCGTCGTCGCGGAGGACGTTGCAGTAGTTCCAGAGTTTTTGAACAATGGCCGAGGAACTCATTGACCGCGGCCTGATTGAGGAAGTCGATTACCTGCTGAAGTCTGCGGAGAAAATTGCAGGACTTTGCTTCTGAGGTCCTCCCGGACCATCCGGCCTATATAATGGATGCATTCAATGATGGGCATACGCCTCTGAGGTGTGGATGAACCCGTATCCCTGTCTTCTCGTCACGCGGGCTGGTAGTGCAACACAAGTAATTGGCGGGTGTTCAATGGGACAGTCGCATAGGTTCGGCCATCATTATCCACAAACTCCACCTCAAACACAGCAGGACCGAGCGATTCCACCACGGTCCCCACTTGCCCGCGCAGCAAGCCGCGATCAGGGATATCCTCGGTCAGAGCCACCACATCGAGTACGCGAATCTCTCGGTTCATGATGGATGCTCCTTGCTAAGAACATAACAAGAGGTGAATCGTGGAAAGTCCTCACCATGACGGATGAACCACAAGCTCCGCATGATCGCCACCCCTCCCGCACCCTGTACGGGGGAGTCTAGCGCATACCGCTGCCCATAGTCATCTGCACCGAGAAAACCGGCATCTTCTCTCAGTACTGCCTCCAAGAGCCTGCGCCGCACGTCTTCTGCCTGGTCAGCCGTCCACCCCAAAACACGCTTAAAGAGGCGGGCCTTGTGCTGACCGCGAGGATGATCGGTACTGAGGCAATAGTCGCGCAGCTTTCGCACATCCACAAAAGCCCGCTCGGCATTCGGAAGTTTCATGCCGGTCGTCCCTCTCGTGCTATTTCAGCGCCATGAGTTTTCAACATTGTGCCTATTCGGGAGATTAGCACACCACATGGATAGCCCTGTCGGCATCCCTCAACCCCAAAAGCAGACAACTGTGGCCTCGACTGTCTTGGGGATCGCCTTCCGTCATGACAACTCTTTCCATCTCTTGCGGCGTGATCATGCGTTCAGGTCTGGACATCTGGCGAATGGCGTGAGGCAAAAACAACAGTTTCTTCTACGTCACGCGTCGAGAGTCCCCCACAATCTTCATCTGTCGGCTCCATAGGTCGAAACGGGTTCAATTACGATGGGAGCAACGCCACTCATCTCATCGTCTCGGGGGAAGTTGCAGTTGTTCTAGAGCTTTTTGGAACGAGCAACAAGGTCATTTCACGTCGCGCCACAGCACTTCTTGAATTTCTTCCCGCTGCCGCAGGAGCAGGGGTCGTTGCGCCTAATTTTCTGGCGTCCCGACGTCTCTTAATCCAGATCTCCCGCTTCGCGCCGTGCTTGAAAGATGGCCCGCCCCAGATGGGCATACTCACTCATCGCATCGGGAAAGACCGTGACAACAGTTTCGGCGAGCTGTTTCAGACTCGTTTTCCCCTTGCCTTCCTTGTAGTAGGCATCTGCAAGCGTCGGGGAGACGAAAAACGTGAGCACCATCAGCATTGAGCCCAATTCCTCGTCGAATTCGTCGGGAGTGTATTCGTTCCAAACGTCGTCAAGGTAGGTGTGCCCCGTTAAGAATCCCCGTGCCCACTGGCTCAGCGGCGCATCATCGCCCAAGTTGTCCAGCGGCTGAGGTCTGATGTCACAGCCGGCGGGGAGAAGCGCGATCCCCTCCGTTCGTTCCCGGCCGCAGTCGTTGTAGAGGGCCATTATGGCTTGGAGAACCCGCTCCGCTTCGCCTTGGGATTCGTATCCCGCGTCCCGGTCAATGAAGACGATCGGCATCCACTCCGAAGGGGGAATCAATTCCGGCGCGTTCGCCATGCTGAACAAGAATCCAGCAAGCTGCGGGTAGGTCATGGCGCCCTTCCTGCGTTGGGTCGAGAGAAAGGTCCGCAAGAGCGCCGCATGGGCTTCCGTGAATGTAGGAATCGCGCTCACCATGGTTCAATCAACTTCCCAAAGGGCAACTCATCCCGCCTTCCTCTGCGTCCGCCTGCTTTGACTCGGGCAGGTCGCACCTGTCTGCGTGCATCGCACAGCCAGGGGCAGACAATAACGTTTAGGTGTGCCGAATTAGTGAGGCAGGCATAACGTTGCAGTAGTTCCAGAGCTTTTCGACGATGGCTGAAGAGCTCACTTTGAGAGGGTCTCAGTCCAAGTCATGATGTACAATTGCACTCAAAACATGGGACGACAGCAGTGAAGAACAAACCTCTCATTGAAACGAATCCGCACCTCAAGGACCCGGCGAAATACCGAAAGGCCTTGACCGTCAACGTGGCCAGTTCAACTGCGGTCGAGACCGGCGCACCTGTCGAATCCATTGCCCGCATCCTGGTTGAGTCGGGAAAGCCATCTTCGGTCAAGAAGACGAGTGGCTCTGCTCGATAATATCTTCTAACAAGCTCTCCATCGGCGCACAGTGCGTATCGAGACCTGCCTGAATCGCGGCAATGTACGCTTTCTTGCTCGGTCCCGCAATCACGCTGAAGTCTAGCAACGGCAGTCCTGCGAGCCTGGCTCAAACTGCGCCTCAGGTGACCCGGACACGTCTTATCGGTTATCTGGTGTCACGACTCCCTCGCGGTGAGTGAGAACGTCGTGCGCTCGTCGGCCATCTTGCGGAACAGCAAATACGTCAATTGCTCGACGTAGTCGCCGTAGCTCATCCCATCGTTGCGGAGGACGTTGCAATAGTTCCAGAGTTTTTAAACTATGGCCGAGGGACTCATGTTCAGATAGTTTGGACGTCAGGGAAGACGTTGTTAGGGCCGCCCTGGGGTGGAAGTCGGATGGAGTCACCAGCTTAGGTGGACCCAGCTCCCGTTCTTATGTTCCAGTCATAAGTTCGGCTTCGAGAGGGTGGTCTTTTTTGAAACGGCTGACGCCGAGGACGCTGAATCCCAACACATGCCCGTGCTCGTCCACGCGCTCCATGACGGCCTCGTAGGCTGTCGGACGCATGAACCCTGGAGCGTCGCTGAACTGCACTTCCAGGAAATCGCCTTCAGGATCGAACCAGACCTTTACTTTTTCGGCCATATCGTTTCTCCTGCCTTGAGTTGGTCGGTCAAATAAGCCGTCACTACGAACCCGTCATCAGCGGGATACTTTACCACGACACACAGCCATTTCCCACCAACAAGCGTCTGGGCATAGAACTCATAAAACAATTGGACGGTGTTATCCGAACGAGAGATCCGCACTTCCGCTGGAGATTGAAGCACCCGTTCAATCTCCGCCTCCATGTCGGCCATTTCCTGATGCTGGAGGATATGCGCGGTCCGTTCATCGGTCAGCCTGACGGATTGACCAAAACAATCACGGACGATCTTCATAGAACTCCCGCAAGGCTAGCTGAAACAGAGTTGCCGCCATAGCTCATCCCGCCTGCCTGTGCGTCGTAGGCAGACAGGTCGTCGCCGTCCCTCTTGAGCAGACTGGGCCAACTGTATTTGTCGGGAATCTGGCTGGGCTTGTTGCATGGCGGCTTGGTGCGCTCGTCGGCCATCTTGAGGAACAGCAAATACGTCAACTGTTCGACGTAGTCGCCGTAGCTCATCTCGTCGTCGCGGAGGACGCTGCAGTAGTTCCAGAGTTTTTGAACAATTTGGGAGTCTTGATTAAACATTCGTTAGCTTTTTCATTTGAGCAAACCAATTAAGAACGTCCCCCCCAGGATCAACTTGATCTAAACGTGCCTTCGTCATCAGGGAGACTGCAAGATCATTTAAATGGACCTTCGCCTGCGAAATCTTTCTTTTGCGCGTATTGTCATCCAACTCAACCCACAAATTCTGAGTGCTACCAATAGTGTGAACTTTTTGGGCCACTGAAGCTGGCACATCATCGAAATCTCCAAAGTTACCTGAGAGAGCAAGAGAGATACTCAGCCGAGCGTAGGCTTCGTTGATGGCCTCGAAGTGAAGGTAATTCTCCATTTCCTTCCTTCCCGTGATGAAGGCCGTACACCGTTCGCGCAAATTGATTGCATCAACCTCAGGTTGATGCAAGGCGGCTAATGGTGGCTGGTTGTCACGGTCAAATAGATGAAACTCAGGTCGCGATAGCGGTTCCAAGCGGAATGTCCACAATGCCAAAGATGATCCTCCCAGCGGGAAAAAGATCAACTCGCCGGCCAGTTCCATGCTTTGTAGGTCTAAGACATCGACACCTGCCAATCTTAGGAGTTTCGACATGTTTTTGAGAAAGGTTATGAGAGGTGGCTCCGGTTGGTTGGACAGTTGAGACCATTCCTGAAGTGGCGCCTGGCGGATTGC
>JBDTPK010000202.1:0-5550 GCA_039932735.1 Nitrospirota bacterium | reverse complement strand
CCGACCCCGATGTCATCATGATCGGCGAGATGCGGGACAAAGAAACGGCCGACATTGCCATCGAAGCCTCGCTCACCGGCCATTTGGTGCTCAGTACCCTCCATACGAACAGTGCCGTCGAAACAGTGATTCGTTTGTTGGATCTCGAGTGCGACTCCTTCAATTTTGCCGATGCTATGTTGGGAGTGCTTGCCCAGCGTCTGTGCAAACGGATCTGCACACAATGCAAAGAAGCCTATCATCCGAGTCGGCAGGAGTATGACGAACTGGTGCAGGGGTATGGCACACAGGACTGGCCCACCGTCGGCATCGAGTACACAGCCGATTGGATTCTGTATCGTGGGCGAGGCTGCGAGGCCTGCAATCGAACCGGCTTCAAGGGGCGAGTGCCCTTACACGAACTGTTAAGAGGATCAGAAGAGATGAAGCGGCTCATCCAATCCAGGGCCAGGACTGCCGACATGCTCAGTTTGGCCATGAAAGAAGGGATGTCGACTCTGGTACAAGACGGGATACAAAAAGTCCTGCGCGGAGAAACTACCTACCGCCAAATCAGAGCTGTGGCAATGAAGTGAGGGGAGATTTCAACATGTATTCAAGCCGGAAGGTCTTAGATCCCCCAGCACAGATCACAACCGACGCCTTCCTACCAAGATCGGGTCCACACTCCACGGGATGTGCGCCTCACTCGAGGCCAGGCACAATTTTACCCTCCTCTAAACAATAGTCATCGCACTGAGCCTCCTGGGCAACTTCCAACACTCTTTCTGCCTTTTTGCGCTGGCTTATCCCATGATCATCGGCGCAAAAATGTGCGCTCGCTATGACGGAAATTGTCGATTTTTTCCAAAAATCCGCCTGATTCTTTTCCCCCAATTAACCGAGCATTAGGTTACAAATCAATACGTTATAGCTGTTTTTCCAATAGAAATTCCCGGCATGCCAATTGCTCAATTGATGGCCAGCTATGGGTGTATCTGAGAAGACAAAACGCGATGGGACCCTACCATGGCAGGCAGGGTTTACGCTCATTGAGGTCATGATCGTCGTGGCGATGATCGGGATTGCCATGGGGATAGCCATGCCGAATTTCACGCGGATATATATAGATTATGAAGCGAAAGCCACGTCATCCGAAATCACTCGCCATCTTATACTTGTTCGTACAAGAGCGATGACGACAAATCAGACTCTGAACGTCCAAATCGTAATGGTGAATGGAGGGGTTCAGATAACCACTACTAATCTCGCCGGTGCTCCGGCTCTTCAAGGCCTGAACAGGATTGAGGCGGTACACATGGCACCACTAATTTTCAACAACGGTGCTATCCCAAACGGTGGGGTCGTCCAGTTCAATTCCTACGGGCTTAGGACCAGTGTGCCTGGTACAGGGGTACAGACGATCACGGTCGGAGGGACTCTCTCCGGGGCTCCAACTACACAATATAGGATTAACATCGCTCCGGGCGGAACCAGCAGGCTCGTGCGGGTGTGAGGTGCGCCGCGATGAACGACATCCTGCACAATAGGAACAAAATGACAAGCAGGATTCGACCAGAGCAGGGGTTCACGCTCATTGAGGTTATGCTGTCGTCAGCCATCCTTGCCGTTGGTTTGCTTGGATTAGCAGGGATGACGACATTGTCCTTCACGCGCAACAGCGACGGCAATGAAACGACGGTTGCCACGAACTATGCGGCGGAGCTCGTCGAACGGATGCAATTCAATCGAAGGAACCTCGTGAATGGCTATAACGGAATCAATCTGACCTCAGGGAATCCCGTGCTCTGTGCCCAGAATCCGCTGACTCAGCCGGTGGCGCGAGGAGATTGTCTGCAGTGGCAAGCCCGCCTGTTTGCGTCGGGATTGGTCGGGGTCCAAGCCCAGGTAGTGGTGGCGGCGTTAGGGCCAGTGACCCTCAACCAAAACAACATTAACGTCACCGTTATTTGGACCGGATCCAGTCGAAACACCATAGCCGGGGGATCGGCGGTCTGGGTACCAGGGACCAAGAGAGTCACGTTAAACACGATGATCGCGCCAGAGTGAGAATCAGACAGGGAAAGGGGCAGACAGACGATATGAGGTCGCAGGGCAAACCTGATCAGCAGGGGTTCACACTGGTCGAGATCATGGTGGCGACCGCGATCACGTCCGTGATCGTGTTAGCCGGTATGGCTGCGCTGACGATGACTGGCAAAGCCGTGCGGGCCAATGAGCAAGTTTCCGATTCCCAACAGAACGCGCGCATGGCCATGGAAATGATCACCCACGACATCAAGATGGCGGGCTTTGGGCCTCAAATTGATCCATCAAAGAATTCTCCGCCAGTGGGAAACTGTGGAATTGGCGGGACTCCCGTGCCGATTCTCCCAGGGGATAACAATCCAACCGTCGGGGTCAATGATACTGGGCCGGATCAGATCTCACTCGTCGTACCGCTCACGTTTTATGGCGCGCCGGCGACTCCGGCGTGGCAGACGACCGCGCCTATTATTGTGACCGGAGTCGCGCCATTTACGGCGTTTAACAGTGTATCAATAAACGCAGCCATCCTTCCCTCTATGACCGCAGCAGGGTTCGGTGCCAACTCCTTTATTTCGATCGGCGGTATCATCGCGACTCGGGTGCAGGCCGCGGCGGCTCCAATGTTATTGACGGTTCCCGATACTGGGAAAATACAGATTCCGACGGGAGCCCAGATCTATATCCTTCAGTGCATCACCTATCAAGTCATTCCTCAGCTTGCCGGTGGCGCCCCCGGTGCAGATCTCAACAGTATCTGTGGCGGCAATGCTCCTTGCTTGGTCCGCGGGATAGCGAATGCCACGGTCGCCTCCTTTGGTCGCGTCCTGCCGAACTGCAATATCCCAGCGAGTCCCTGTTTGTCGATCGTCAACGGCATCGAGGATCTCCAGTTCGCCTATGCCTGCGACGGCTGTCTCTTGCCGGCACCCGGACGTTCCGAGCCAGATGGCCGGTTGGACGACGTAAACCTGAACTTGGTCTTCGACCAACCGGATTACACCTCGAACCAGATCTGGAACAACCCGCCCATGACACCCTCTGCCATCAAAATGGTTCAAGTTGCGATCGTGGCCCGGCAACAATCGATGGATAATGGGCTCGGAGAAGGCAATTCACAGGCAGGACCGGGAACCCTCTCTACCACCTTTCTCACGGTCGATGACCATCTCCATGCCGGCGGCGTCTTCGTGGCCGGTGATGCGGGGGCCCAGGTCCCTCCCTATGCATCGGTACGCCGGCGGGTGTTGACCAGGACCGTGGAAACAAGAAATGCGAGACCCTGGTCCTGAACCGGGAAGGAAGACGACGATGCGTGAGCAGTGCGATTGGTCACAGGTAAGGGACGAACAGGGGGTCAGTCTCATCACCGTCATGATGGTGATCCTGATCATGACCCTGATGGGGATCTCTATCCTTACTGTCACGGGATTTGAGCGGCAGATTGCCGGCACGGTCAGTGCCAGTGAAGCCTCGACGGATGCGGCGGAGTCTTGTGTGAGCACCGGGGCGAATGTGGTCCAGCAGAGTCTTCAAGCCCATGCCGTGCCGGCCGCATTGCTCGACAACGCGGTTCCGCCTGGGCCAGTGCCGCTCGCGAATCTCGCCGTATTGAACGGTGAGATGATCAATGATGGAGGCAACCTGGACGTCCCAATTGGAGCGCTCTCTGCGCCAAACCTGACGATGACAATAGGCAACTATCAGGTGTTCGGTGACATTGATCGCTTGTACGTGCAATGCGCCTTCGGCAGCGATTGTACGCCCGGCAGCGAGACCATGCGGATCGATATCTTTTACCAAATCACCTGTGTGGCGCAAAACCAGGCGACGGGTCTTACGAGTCAAGTCAATGCATTGTATGCCTGCAACAATACCGGCGCGTTTTGTCAGCCGAGACCCTATTAGGCCTGCGGCCGCTCAATGAGGAGGATCACCATGATGGATGACGCTCGCACAGAGGAACAGACGAAGGGCTTCCGCAGAGGCAAGCGGATAAGTGGGTCCAGCCGATGGTTCGTGCGCGCCGGGGTCACGCTGATGGCAGTGACAGTCCTCTCCGTCATGAACATCAGCATCGCGACGGCCGACGACGAGCCCCTTCCCATGGTGACGATCGGCTATCAGAACGGCACGATCACCGCCATCAATGAGAACACGCTCGATATCGATGGACGGACCTATAGTGTGACGCCGGATGTCGTCATGCTTGACGAGCATGGAGAAACGTTGGATCCCGTTCGCCTCATGGTGACCGCTGAGGTGAAGTTTCACGTCAAGAAAGAACAGAGCAACAAGATCGACAAGATGATCGTGACGCTTCCCAAGTAATAAGGAATCAGGTGAGCACGATGTTTCAAGGAATAAGAACGGAGGGTGCCATGAAGAGCCGGAATATCGCCACTCGTGGAACCGTCATGCTGGCGTTGGTGTGTTGTCTCCTGGGCCCCGGTGCGCTGCAGGCCCAAACGATGGATCAGTATTTTGCCGTGCCGCCCTTCGTCAGCGACCAGGTCGCGCCCAATATCATCCTGTTGCTCGACAATTCTGGCAGTATGAGTGGTCTGGCTTGCGACAACTCTAGCCCTTCGGATGGGGACTGCGCGGATGCCGGCGATAAACCGTTTGCGAACACATCCATGTTCTCAGGTTACTTTGATCCTCTCCGCTGCTACACCTACGACGCTGGCGCCGATGCCCGCTTCGAGCCAGCCACGGTCAAATTGGCGGTGTCCACCTCCTGTCTCTCTACCGAGTGGGATGGGAATTTTTTGAATTTTGCGACCTTCCGGCGGTTTGACGCCCTTAAGAAATCGATGATCGGGGGGGATTGTTTTGTAGCTCGTGCCGCAGATGGGACCTGCCCGACGAATGGAACGCCAGCGCTGAGGACCGTGCGGGCACAGGCGGCAGGAGTGAACACGGAGCTGAATGATACTGTCTATGCGGGAGGAGTAGGAGCCACAACCTATCTCGGAAGAATTCCGCTTGCGGACAGATCGGGCAACCCTGGAACGCTCTACATCGGTGTCGCCGGGGCCTATTTCTGTGTCGACAACGACAGCACGTTTAATAGCAACTGCGGAGATAGTTACAGCGTCAGAAAGTACGAACTCAAGATCGGGTACAGTGTTGAGCCAACGGGGGTCATTCAGCAAATTGGCGCCCAGGCGCGGTTTGGGCTGTTTGAATTCAAACCGACCGGTGACGGAGCCCGTCTGCTCGTGGGGGTCGGGGCCCGTCAATCGACCGCATTTTCAGGATCGGCCGTCAAGACGTTTAATACGAATACCGCGGCGATGGTGGATGCGGTTCAGGATTCGTTTCCCTCCACCTGGACGCCTCTGTCGGAGTCCCTCTATGAAACCGCCCGCTATATTGCCCAGATCAATTCCACATACCTGGCCGGTTCTTATGTCTATCCCATCGCCTTTGCCGGAGGCATTTCAAATGGCGTGGCCTTCGGAGCAACGGGGGTGGGCTCAATAGGGGCCTCTGAAATCACTGCCCTCACCGGCACCGAAA
>JBDTPK010000201.1:0-5563 GCA_039932735.1 Nitrospirota bacterium | reverse complement strand
AGCAAAAGAGTTGTTGTAATTTATACGGATAAATACAGGCATGTAGGCTTTCCCGTGGGAAAAGACAAAACCGTTGGCAATGTCGAGTTTCTAGATCTTGAATTAGATACCAACGACTATTTCATTATTGACGAGCATTTAAATTCATTAGGGCATAGGAAAGTTGGCAAAGCGCTGTCACAGTACCTGGGAAAACCCTACACAGGCGAATCGACGCGCTAGCTACCCGCGTATGTTTTGTGGCGCTTCCCTGAACTCATGCCATTTATGTTGATGGTTCCTCCCGGTATGACCAGCCCCTCGCGTCTCGCTAAAAAATTTCTTGACTGCGCTAATAATGCTGTTCATATTGTGAACAACTGCCAAATTCGTCTGGCAAATTTATGGATTTACAAGGCCAGCGAGACCTTCTGCTCCTCAGCGAGCTCGATCGAGATGGCGGGGCTACTCAGCGTGCCCTTGCCATTAAGCTTGGGGTCGCGCTTGGCCTGACCAATCTCTATCTCAAACGGTTAGCCCGCAAGGGCTACATTAAGATCACGACCATCACGCGCAGTAGAATCAGGTATGTTCTGACGCCTCAGGGCTTCACGGAAAAGTCACGGCTGACCTATCTCTACATGCAGCATTCCCTCTCGTATTACCGTGACATGCGCACTCGGCTCAAAGGGATGATGGCGACGTTCGATGGTACGCATGGCCAACGGGTGGTGATTCACGGGACGACCGAGTTGGCTGAATTGGCGTATCTGGCGCTTCGCGAGATGAATATCGACTGTGTGGGATTCATCGATGGAAGCTCGCGCGAATCATTTCTTTCTTGTCCCGTTTCTTCACTGGATGAGATTAGCCGATGGCAATTTGATCGGGTGTTGATTGCGGATCTCGAGCATGCGGCAGCTTTTGAAGAACAGTTGGTGCAGTCGGGAGTGTCGCGGGAGAAGGTGCTGAGACTCGGCCCGCCCGAATAAGGCGTGGCGCTTCTGCGCGCGGTCGATTTTTTGTGTGGCCCGTGCGATGTGGATCTGTAAGTGAAAGGGCGGAGCTCCGCCCGCAGGGCGCGCGACAGGCGCGACGTGCGTGATGTGCTGGAGGGGGGGTGACGTGCAGGACTTGGGAGAAAAGTGGGAGTTGCGGGACTCGCGCGACACGAGCGAAGAGTGCGGCGTGGGCGACGAGTCTGGATTACTTTCCCTTCCGTCTCGCCTTTCCCTCTTATCCCGTATTCTTGATGCGAGTCGCGCACGGGCGTGCCCATGAGCGAGTTCATGAGCACGCCCCGTTGGTACGCCCTTCGGACGCGGTCGCGTCATGAAAAGATCGTGCGTGACCAGCTTGCGGACCAGGGGATTGAGCCGTTATTGCCGACGGTCAAGCGCCTGAGTCAATGGAAGGACCGAAAGAAAGAAATTGAGGTCCCACTTTTCTCAGGATACTGCTTCGTCCGTTTCACGTCGGAGCAAAAGCTGCCGGTGCTCAAGACGATCGGGGTGGTCGACATTGTGGGCAGTGGTCATTGCCCGGAGGCGATTCCAGACGAGGAGGTCGCTGCGATCAAGACCCTGATGGCCTGTGTGCTGCCATACGATCCGCATCCCTATCTGCACGAAGGCATGATGGTCGAGGTGATTCGTGGGCCACTCCAAGGCGTGCACGGGATTCTCTTGCGGAAAGAAAAACGGCATCGCCTGGTGCTGGGTGTGCGTCTCATTCAGCAAGCCGCGTCGGTGGAAATCGATATCGGCGACATCGCACCCGTTCAGTGAGAGACAAAGCGACCAGGCGAACTGGTGGCTCGGTATCAGGGCTCCCTCTTGGTCCGAGATGAGCAAGCGTGAGGAGCGAGTGGCCTTTTGTCGGCAGATTCGGCCTGTGACATCACCGTACGATGTGTGGACAGTCGTAGCACAAGAAGGTCCCTTGGATGACAGCCGTGGGCGGAAGATGAGCAAGGGTTCAAGCCCGCGATGGCCGGTTTTTGTAAAACTGTGCGATAGAGGGAGGACAGCATGAAAGGCGTAGTACTTGCTGGTGGGCTAGGAACGCGGCTGAATCCGTTGACGAAAGTGACGAATAAGCATCTGCTGCCGGTCTATGACCGGCCCATGATCTATTACCCAATCCAGACACTCGTGAATGCGGGGATCGAAGAGATTATGCTGGTCACGGGCGGAAGCAATGCAGGTGATTTTCTCAAGTTGCTCGGTAATGGCCAGGAGTTTGGCCTCAAACATTTGAACTATACATACCAGCAGGGAGAAGGCGGTATCGCCGATGCCCTACGGTTGGCTGAACATTTCGCCGATGGTGAACAGATCTGCGTCGTGCTGGGCGACAACATTATTGAGGGCCATATCGCCGGTGCTGCGCAGGCGTTTCGGGATCAAAAAGTTGGAGCGAAGATCTTACTCAAAGAAGTCACTGACCCGCAGCGTTTTGGTGTGCCAGTGCTGGAAGACAAACGGGTGGTGCAGATTGAAGAGAAGCCGAACAAGCCGGCCTCGCCCTATGCCGTGACCGGTATTTATTTCTATGATGCCCAGGTCTTCCACATCATTAACACCCTGAAGCCGTCCGGTCGCGGCGAACTGGAAATTACCGATGTCAATAATGCCTACATCCACGCAGGTCTAATGACATGGGACGTACTGAAGGGCTGGTGGACGGATGCGGGGACGATCCAGTCACTATTTCAGGCCAATCAGCTCGTGGCGAAAACCGGCGCCAATAACATGGAGGAGATTGAGTGAGAATTCTAGTCACGGGCGGTGCGGGGTTCATTTTTCAGCACCCTCTCGTCGGGGTGGGGTACGGGAATGACACCTTCGTGAAAGTGCATACGGCAGAGATAGAAGCGGGAAAAGCTAATGCTCGTGGAGAGAAAGTGCTGTTGGGGTTACACAACACATTTGCGATGGTGCTTATGGGAAGCGGCGTGCCGGCAGTCCACGGCTGCTGAAACGCAAGGGTTACTTGTGGCAGTCGCAGTGGTCACTGTAGGCTTTGCCACACGGAATCTATTCGATTACATGTTTGCAGGGAGTCTCGTGCATCTCTTCTGGATTCTGGTGGCCGCCGGACTGTGTTCGGTGAGGCCTCAGCTCTCGGCTCAGGCGAAGGCAGGCGATCTCTTTGTGAATGGGGTTGAACAAGGCGAGCACTGACATAGCAATTTCAGACAGGCCGGTTTGTGCCTGGCCCAATTACATGAGTATTCAACCACCAGCGTCAACCAATGTCGTCTGGCACCACGCTACCGTGACCCGTGCACGTCGCGAGGCGCAAAATGGCCATCGCGGCGCAATCATCTGGTTTACCGGATTATCCGGTTCGGGGAAATCTACGCTGGCACATGCTGTTGAAGAATCTCTGCACCAGCGCGCTTGTCGCACCTTCGTATTGGATGGCGACAATGTGCGACACGGTCTCTGTGGCGACTTGAGTTTCTCAGTCCAAGATCGCCAAGAAAACATCCGCCGCATCGGCGAAATGGCCAAGCTCTTCATGGAAGCGGGGGTGATTGTACTGACCGCCTTCATCTCACCATATCGTGTTGACCGTAAACGCGTGCGTGGCATGGTCGAGCACGGTGACTTCATCGAGATCTATTGCGACGCACCGATTGAAGTCTGTGAGGCTCGCGACGTAAAGGGCATGTACAAGAAAGCCCGTGCAGGGCTTATATCCGAATTCACCGGCATCTCATCGCCATACGAAGTTCCCAAAAAACCAGAACTCACCGTGAATACCGGTGGGGCAGAGCTGGAAGCGTGTGTGCAACAGGTCATAGGTGAGATGGTGCATCGTGGATTGATTAAAATTATCTGATTTGGAATGTAACATTTTAAAGAATCAGCATACAGCGCCATGAAACCAATCCAAATCGCTCGAGAGCTCGGCACCCCGAATAATGTTACCTGCGTATGAGGTAACAGATGACAGACAATTTGAGTGCGCTGGAAGACATGGAGAAGGGACAAAGTAAGTGAGTGAATCCCGCATCACCATCTACACGCCAGACTCACTGCTGGCGAGTCCCCTCAGAATGGTGCGAGAGATGTTACGTGACTTGGCGTCCAGCCGCGAACTTGCATGGCGATTGACGGTGCGCGATCTAAGCGCCCAATATCGGCAAACCTTCCTCGGATTTCTTTGGGCCATCATATTGCCATTGGCCAATACGTTGGTATGGATTTTCCTGAGTCGCAGCGGTGTAGTCAATGTAAGCGACACACCCTTGCCCTATCCGGTTTACGTGTTTACAGGCACCATGCTGTGGGCAATCTTGATGGATGCGTTGAATGCTCCATTACATATGCTCACTGCTTCTAAAGTCATGCTGGCAAAAATCAATTTTCCACGCGAGGCACTTGTGGTCGCCGGCATCTACCAGACGATAGTCAATGCGCTGATCAAGCTCGCACTGTTGTTGATTGCCTTGCTGGTCATGGGGGTTCACCTGGATTGGAGCCTGTTGTTATTTCCAATTGGCCTGCTTTCGTTGATCCTGGTCGGAACAGTGATCGGCTTGGCGCTTACGCCGGTCGGTTTGCTGTATGCCGATGTGGGTAAGGCCATCCCTCTAATGATGCAATTTCTGATGTATCTCACTCCGGTAGTGTTCGCGATGCCCAAAGAAGGCCTGCCTGCCACGTTGTTCCAGCTAAATCCGCTAACTCCGCTGATTCTTACCGGGCGTGATTGGCTGACGGGGTTTACCCCGGAGCACTTGGGTTACTTCGTGGTTGTGAATCTAGTCTCGATCGGTTTGTTGTTCATTTTCTGGGTAGTCTTCCGTTTAGCCATGCCAATCCTGATAGAGCGTATCGGTAGCTGACATGGGAGAGACACTGATCAAGGTTGAAGGCTTGTCCAAGAAGTTTTGCCGCAGCCTTAAGAAGTCCATGTGGTATGGCATGCGAGACATCGGTAGCGAATTGATGGGCAGGCGGCATGGCGCAGATGGTGTTCTGCGCCAGGAAGAATTCTGGGCGGTCAGGAATATAAGCTTTGAACTTAAGCGGGGAGAATGCTTGGGGCTGATAGGCCATAACGGCGCAGGCAAAACGACCTTGCTGCGCATGTTGAACGGCTTGGTTAAACCGGACCAGGGTCGTATTGAAATACGCGGCAAAGTAGGGGCACTGATCGCCCTAGGGGCTGGGTTCAACCCCGTTTTGACCGGACGTGAAAACATTTACGTCAATGCCGCCGTGCTGGGCATGAGCAAGCGACATGTCGATGGCAAGATAGACGAAATCATCGACTTTGCAGAGATCCGAGAGTTCATCAATTCGCCGGTGCAAACCTACAGCTCGGGCATGAATGTGCGTTTGGGTTTTGCTGTTGCCGCAATTTTGATAGAGCCGGACATCTTATTTCTGGATGAAGTACTGGCGGTCGGTGACATTGGCTTTGCCATCAAGTGTCTCAACACGGTAAGACGAATATCGAACAAATCCGCCGTGGTCTTTGTATCGCACAATATGCAGCAAATTTCCTGGTTCTGTACGCGCGTGATGGTGATGGATCACGGGACGGTGTTGATTGACAGCCCGAACCC